>CALQBB020000078.1 GCA_943328715.2 Polynucleobacter meluiroseus
CAATGTATAAATTAAACACGGTTCCAGGAATCATTCGTCCATGCATCACATCAACTTTACCAGCAATGGATGGGTCACAAGCCATCCTTTTGGACGTTGGATCAAACGCCGATTGTAAAGCAGATGTGCTTTATCAATTTGCCGTTTTGGGAGCGCTTTATTCCCAGCATGTTCACGGAGTTGAAAATCCCAGAGTAGCATTGTTAAATATCGGTGAAGAAGATTCAAAAGGAAATCTTTTAACCATTGCTGCATACAAATTGCTTTCAGAATCAGATGAATTAAACTTTACTGGAAATATTGAAGGTAGAGATTTGTTTACGGGTGTTGCAGATGTGATCGTATGTGACGGATTTACCGGTAACATTGTTCTGAAAGAAGCAGAAGGAATTTATACGCTGATGCGTAAACGTGGAATCCGCGATGAATATTTTGACCGTTTTAATTACGAAAATTACGGCGGGACACCTATTTTAGGTGTGAAAGGAAATGCCGTAATTGGTCATGGTATTTCCAATGACATTGCCATCAAAAATATGTTGTTACATTCCTACGAAGTGGCCGCTTCTGGATTAGCAACGAAAATAAACGATGCATTTAACTAAGAGATGAATAAACTGACAGCAGCAATTACGGCGGTTCAAGGATACGTTCCCGAGGACATTTTAAGTAACGAGGATTTATCCAAATTTGTGGATACTTCAGATGAGTGGATTACTTCACGCACAGGTATCAAAGAACGTCGCATCATGCGTAACGGTGCTTCTTCCGACATGGCAGCAGCAGCGGTTAAACAACTTTTAGAGAAAAAAGGAATCGATCCAATGGATATCGATTTAGTGATTTGCGGTACGGTTACACCAGATCATCCTTTTCCAAGTACAGCGAATATATTGAGTGACAAAACAGGAATGAAAAACGCGTGGTCTTTCGATGTGAATGCAGCATGCTCTGGTTTTCTTTTTGCGTTGGCAACAGGATCTCAATTCATTGAAACGGGAAAATACAAAAAAGTAATTGTGGTTGGTGTCGATAAGATGACCTCCATCGTTGATTACCAAGATCGTACAACCTGTGTGATTTTCGGTGATGGTGCAGGAGCTGTATTATTGGAGCCAAATACCGAAGGACTTGGACTACAAGACTTCATTTTACATTCAGACGGATCAGGTCGCGAATTCTTAGTTCAACCTGCCGGTGGATCATTGAATCCAGCTAGCATCGAAACGGTTGAAAACAGAATGCATTACGTGAAGCAAGAAGGACAAAGCGTCTTCAAATTTGCGGTAACGAATATGGCAGATGTTTCAGCGAAAATCATGGAAAAAAACAATTTAACATCCGATGATGTTCAATGGTTAGTGCCACATCAAGCGAATTTGCGCATCATTGATGCAACAGCAAATCGAATGGGTCTATCCAAAGAAAAAGTGATGATTAATATTGAAAAATATGGTAACACAACAGCGGGTACATTGCCGTTATGTTTGTGGGACTATGAAAAACAATTGAAAAAAGGAGATACACTTATTTTGTCCGCTTTTGGCGGTGGATTTACATGGGGAGCTATTTATTTGAAATGGGCTTATAACTCATAATATTAGTAATTTTGCAAAACAAATCATTGTTATGAATTTAGAAGAAATCAAAGACCTTATTAAACTTGTTTCTAAGTCAGGAATTGGTAAAATTGAAATTGAAAACGAAGGATTTAAAATTGCCATTGAAAATGGAGCATCTTTCAGTGAACAACCAGTTTATGTTCAAGCTGCGGCTCCAGTAGCAATGGCTCCACAAGCTGCTGCACCGGCGCCAGCCGCTGCAACACCTGTTGTTGCTGTAGAAAGTACGGATGAATCACGTTATATAACTGTGAAATCTCCGATGATTGGAACATTTTACCGTACTCCTGGACCAGATAAAGATGCTTTTGTAAGCGTAGGAAGTGTCATTCAGCCAGGTGATAAACTTTGCATCATTGAGGCAATGAAAACATTTAACGAAATTGAGTCAGAAGTTTCTGGTAAAATTGTTAAAGTTCTTGTAGACAATGCAAGTCCTGTAGATTACGATCAACCACTATTTTTAGTAGATCCAGCTTAATTGCTGTAAAAAATCTTACACTATGTTTAAGAAAATTCTAATCGCCAATCGCGGTGAAATCGCCTTGCGTGTGATTCGTACCTGTAAAGAAATGGGTATTAAAACAGTTGCTGTTTATTCTACTGCTGACAAAGATAGTTTACCTGTCCGCTTTGCAGATGAAGCAGTTTGTATTGGTCCTCCCGTATCTGCGAAATCATACCTTTCTATTCCGAATATTATCGCTGCAGCGGAAATTACCAATGCAGATGCGATTCACCCAGGATACGGATTTTTGTCTGAAAATGAGAAGTTCTCTCGAGTTTGTCAAGAGCATGGCATTAAGTTTATTGGTGCACTTCCAGAACAAATTGCAGGAATGGGAGATAAAGCAACCGCAAAAGCAACGATGATTGCTGCTGGTGTTCCGTGTATTCCTGGATCTGTTGGATTATTGAAGGACGTTGCTCAAGCGATGCTTGAAGCAAAGGCGATCAAATATCCTGTCATCCTAAAAGCAACAGCTGGTGGTGGTGGAAAAGGAATGCGCATTGTTTGGAAAGAAGATGAACTTCAAGGTGCTTGGGATTCCGCACGTCAAGAGGCAGGCGCAGCTTTCGGAAACGATGGTATCTACATGGAGAAATACATTGAAGAACCACGTCACATTGAAATTCAAATTGCAGGTGATCAGTTCGGAAATGCTTGTCATTTATCTGAGAGAGATTGTTCCATTCAACGTCGTCATCAAAAATTAGTGGAAGAAACACCTTCTCCGTTTATGACCGATGAACTTCGTGAACGCATGGGAGAAGCAGCCATCAAAGCGGCTAAAGCAGTAAAATACGAAGGTGTTGGAACTGTTGAGTTTTTGGTTGACAAAAACCGTGATTTTTACTTCATGGAGATGAATACACGTATTCAAGTTGAACATACGATTACCGAAGAAGTAATTAATTTTGACTTGATTAAAGAGCAGATCTTAATTGCCGCTGGACATAAAATTTCTGGTAAAAATTACTATCCACAAATGCATGCGATTCAATGCCGCATCAATGCTGAAGATCCTTACAAAGACTTTAGACCGTGTCCAGGAAAAATTACAGATTACCATTGTCCGGGTGGACACGGAATTCGTATTGATGCACATGTCTATGCTGGATATACCATTCCGCCAAATTACGACTCCATGATTTCCAAATTGATTGTGGTTGCGCAAACACGTGAAGAGGCGATTGCGAAAATGAGACGAGCCCTTGGTGAGTATGTGATTGGCGGTGTAAAAACAACCATTCCTTTCCACCAAAAATTGATGCAAAACGAAGATTTCTGTAAGGGAAATTTCACAACTAAATTTATGGAGTCCTTCGAATTTTAGTAAATTCCACTTCGTTCATTTATTTTTTGCCCATTCTTGTGCTCATTTAGGCAACTGTTTTATTGTTACTTCGTTTATTATTTGCTAAATTTAGCCTGCTAAAACGAATTAATACGAAACACAACTACTACTAAATGAGGTTTCTTGCCCTTATTGTTCTTTCGCTGTTTTTAACAGTGCGGTTGAATGCACAGTTATGTACACCACAAACGGTTACATTTCCAATCACTCCAACCTCAACGCTTCAATATACTCCTTCGTATTCAACAGGTGTAATCTTGTTTCCATTTACGGCAACCGCAGGATGTACGTATACCTTTTCAACATGTGGTCAAAGTAGCATTGACACCTACTTGCGCTTGCACAATTCTGCCTACACTTTACTAGGAGCATGGGATGATCAATGTGGTTTGCAATCCACTTTTACTTGGACTTGTCCTACCGCTGGACAATACTACGTTCATTTGTCGAGATTCATTTGTACGGCTTTAACAGCACCGACAACCATGAGCTATGTAGTGTCTTGTCCAACACCGCCTTGTAATAATCCTATTGTAAATGCTGGTCCTGATGTTGTTATTTGTGCCGGGCAACCATCAATATTAAGCGGAGCGGTATCAGCTGGGACAGGATCAGGATCAGGGGGAAGTGCATCAAGCATTACCATAACCATATCGGGGACAGGATTTTTAGACGAGACTTCGTGGAATATGAGTAATGCTTCTGGGACATCTGTTGGTTCTGGAGGTCCATACTTAACGGCTTCTACCAATACCGTGACTTTAACCAATGTTGGAACAGGTCCATATAGTTTTTCCTTGGAGACTCAAGGATTTTTTAACGATAACAATGCTACATATACCATTTCCTGTAATGGGACTACCGTAAATACAGGGTCAATTACGGGTGGACAAACAACTACTGCAAGTGTTACTGGTTGTGGTGGAACAGGAACAGGAGGAACATTACCAATCACCTATGTTTGGTCGCCAGGTGCCACATTAAGTTCAACAACTATATTAAATCCGACAGCTACTCCAACAGTTACTACAACATACACACTAACAGCTACATCAGGAACTTGTACTTCCACAGACCAAATGACTGTTTTTGTGAGTCCAGCACCAACTGTAAATGCAGGTCCTGATGTAACCATTTGTAATGGGCAATCGACTGTGTTAAATGGTTCAGCGAGTGCCATTGGTGGATTTGGCGGGCCAATGGATATCAATATTTTCTCCGGGAGTAACTTAGATGAAACTACTTGGAACATCACGAACTCATTGGGACAAATCATTGGTTCAGGAGGTCCTTATACTTTTGCGTCAAACAACACCATTACAATTAGTAATCCAACGAATCCGCCATATACATTTAATATTGAAACTCAAGGAGCTTCCAATTCCAATGTAGTTGGATACAATATCCTGTGTGGTGGAACTTCTATAAGTGGTGGATTAGCGATTCTGACTGGTGGTCAAACCGCTTCAACATCCATTTCTGGATGTCCAGGAACGATTCCGACAACGATGACCTGGTCGCCAGGGGCTACCTTGAGCAGCACAACAGTGGCTACCCCAACCGCAACTCCTAGCACAACAACGACTTATACATTAACAGCGAGTGCGAACGGGTGTACAGCAAATGATCAAGTTGTAGTAACAGTAACTCCAGGTCCAAGTGTAACAGTTAACAGTGCAACTATTTGTAGTGGACAGTCAGCGACATTAACTGCCACACCTTCCGTTACAGGAGGAACATATTTATGGTCTCCAGGAGGTGCGACAACACAAACAATTACCGTGAGTCCAACCACTACCACAAACTATTCTGTGACATACTCTAACGGTGCGTGCGCAAGTTTGCCTGCAATAGGTACGGTTACAGTGAACGCAGCTCCAACCTTAAGTGTAAACTCAAGTACGATTTGTCCGGGAGCATCTGCAACCTTAACTGCGACGACAAGTCAAAGTGGTGGCACATATCTATGGACGCCCGGCGGGGCAACGACACAAACATTGTCGGTTACTCCAGCTGCCACAACAACTTATTCCGTGACGTACAGTCTCAATGGTTGTAGTTCATCATCGGCAAACGGCACAGTGACCGTTTCCAATGTCGTTGATTGGGCAA
>CALQBB020000079.1 GCA_943328715.2 Polynucleobacter meluiroseus
AATCCAATTTCTTTGTTCGATAAGGGAACAATTGGACGCGCTAAAATCACTTGATTATACAATTTCTGTTGTTCCAAGGCAGCAGCTAAGGCAAGAAGTGTCTTTCCGGTTCCGGCCACGCCTTGTAAGGCCACTAATTTGATGTCGTTGTTGAGTAGTGCATGAAAAGCAAACGCTTGTTCGGCATTTTTCGGTTTGATTCCGTAAATAAATTCCTTTTCGATGCGGTCAACGCGATCCGTTAGGTGATTGTAAAAAGCAAGTGCGGAAGTTTTTCCATTTTTCAGGATATAGTAACCGTTTACTTCCTTTTTTTCTCCTAGATTTCCATCTTCAGGAACACTTCCTTTTGTGAATATTTCACGGATATAGGTCGATTCTAATCCTTCAATGTTATAGGTGCTTGAAGCTTGAATTTCATCTGAATGAACCTTTCCTGTCTGATAATCTTCCGCTACTAATCCGAGCGCCTTTGATTTGATGCGCAGGTTGATGTCTTTGGTGACGAGAATCACTGATTTTCGTTTTTCCTTTTCTTTCAGGAAGAGCGCCGCATTGATGATTTTATGATCATTTTTATAGGCTCCGTAAATATCCTCCGCATTTAATTGAGTGGGAGCATGTTCCATGATAATCTTGAAATTTCCGAGTCCAGGGCCGAGCGGAATCCACTCTTGTAGAGAACCATTTCCTGACAGTCGGTCAATGAAACGAATAACCTCTCGAGCGGAGAAATTTTTCGTGTCGTTCCCTACCTTAAACTTATCTAGTTCCTCCAATACCGTGATTGGAATAGCGACATAATGCTCATCAAAATTTGAGATAGAATCGAAGTCGTGCAGCAAGACAGAAGTGTCTAGGACGAATATTTTTTGAGATTTAGCCATTCGTTTTTTCTTTGAAAGTACCTTTTTTTGGATTTCAATGAATAGAATTGAGTGTTAAATAATAAATAATTATTTCGGGAATAATACTTTTAAGGCTTTGTTCAGTTTGTCGAATTTAAATTCAAAACCCGTATTCTTTATTTTATCGTTCGACACACGAAGGTCAGAAAGGACAAGCATAGAGCGCTCACCTAGAATGAATTTAAGAATTCCACTTGGCACAGGCGGTAAGAAGAATGGTCGATGCATGTATTTTGCAATTCCTTTCATCATTGAACGGTTTGTATCACAATCAGCAACAGCGTTATAGGTTCCTTCTAATTGTTGATCCATTCCGAAAACGATCATTCGACAAAGGTCATCGATATGAATCCATGGATGGTATTGATTTCCTGATCCTAGAGGTGAACCGAGTCCAAAAAACACGGGTCGTTTCATTGCGCTAAGAGATCCGCCTCGGTTGGAAAGTACCATGGCGATGCGCAATTTCACGTATGGACAAATTCCCTCAAAGCGGTCATGTGCCTTTTCCCAATCGTGTACAAGAGTACTTAGGAAATCTGAACCATACTCGTCTGTTTCTTGAAAAACTTTATTTTGACCTAAATCATAGCAATTGACACCTGAGGCCCCAACATAGTAGGTTAAATTTGGCATTTTAGCAGCAAGTTCACTTAAAAACTCGGTCGATTCAACACGGGAATCAATTAATTCTTGTTTTCGGGAAGTGGACCAGTTTTTATCTCCAATATTTGCGCCAGCGAGGTTGATTAACACATGAATTCGACTGAAGTATTTTTCGTCGACTTGTTTTGTTTTGGGATTCCATTGTATGTGCCCTTGTTTACGCGCATTGCGGGAAAGTTTGTAAACGCGGTAACCACGTTCCTTAAGGATCTTTGTCAATTGCTTGCCAATTAATCCAGATCCACCAGCGATTAAAACAGTTTTCGTTTCTTCCATCTTACTTACAATCTTCTCTCAATTTCAATAATTCCTCTCCATTTTTTAAGGCATACATCTCGCACAGCTTATTTTTGGAAGCAATCAATTTTTTCAATTTCACACTATCCTCTTTCGTCGCTTGTCGTTGCCATATTTTTTCTGTTAAGGCATTCACTTCCTTACTTTTATCCATACACGAACAAAACTTCTCATCCGTTCTGTGACAAGAGAGCAGGAGAAGCGTTAAGAAGGCAAGGAATACACGTTTTTCTAACATTTTTTCGCGAAAATTTAAGAATTCAAATGTAGCATTAATTCAACTAATTCCATTAACTTCGACTCACTCTTTCATGCAAAAATTTTACCTCCTTCTTGTTCTAACTATTCTGAGTACATTCCACGGAAGTACGCAGGATTGTCTCTCCTATTTCCGCTACTCAAAAGATGAAATCAGTGAAGCGAAATTATGTCCAGAAGCCATGAAAGCAGACATTGAACAGCTACATGAGCATATTCTTGAAACACATCCGAATCCAAGTTTATATTGTGGAGTGGAAGCATTTGTTGGCGGATACAAAGAGGCATTGAAGTCGTGTTCCACAGAAAAGACAATGATTGAATTCATTCAAATTGTCACACGTTATTTGGGAGTCATGAAGGACTCTCACACCAATTTAAATCCAAGAGATTATTTGTATTTGGGGCCGAAAGACCGTGCTGTTCTCCCCTTTTTTGTTGTTAGAATCGACAAACGGTTTTATTTGGAGAGTATCTATAAGAATGATTTTCCCATTGGAAGTGAAATTCTCCAAATCGATGCATACAGTTTGGATAGTTTATTTGCAATCAGCAAGAGATTAAGTTTTTCCGAAGGCAATGCAGGAAGTGCACAAGAAGAAATCGCCCAGCGTATGATTGGGGCTACATTCAACCTGTTGCATCGAGCTAATTTAAGCGATAAAGCCAAATTTAAGCTGGTAAATTTAGCTGGCGACACGATTGTACAGGAAGCGCATTATGTTAAATCTGGCCAATATTTAAAAGATCGAAGTATCGATTTAAAAGGTCCCGTTCATTATTATATTGACAAGAACAAGCGTTGTGTGTTGACCATTGAGTCCTTTGATCCAATCTCACTCAAAAAATTCAAAAAGCAGATTGATGCTTGTTTTACAGAAATAAAGAAGCAGAATGTGCAAGAATTATACATTGATTTACGTGATAATTTAGGTGGAATGTTGCGTGCTCAAGAATATGTTTTGAGTTACTTAAATCTGAGTGGCGCGCCTTTACAGATGAATTACTTATACAAAAGAAGTCATTTCGATCGATTTGCATTGCTCCCATTTTACCAAGAGAAGCAATTTAAAAACAGAGCGGAGCGCGTTTATCCAAACGGACTTATTAGTCAGGAGTACGATTTTTACAAATCCCCGCTGGGAACAACACGCACGATTTTATATGCATATACGCCCCAGAATAACCTGAATTATACGTACCGCGGGAAATGCAGCTTAATTACGAATGGTTCGTCTATGTCCGCATCCGTTTTATTCGCTGGTTGGTTTAAAAGCACGACAAGAGGAGAAATCATCGGGACACAATGCATGGGAGGAATAGGCGGGACATTTGGAAACAGTGCCCCATATACCCTAGATCATTCGAATCTTCACTTGATGGTATCTACCTTGAAGTTTACACCTAAGGATCGTTCCAGTATTGATTTAAAGGCAATCGAACCAGATCACGTCATCTCGATTAATCGTGAACAATTGATTCAGAAAAAGGACCCTGTTTTAGAATATCTGCACATTCAAAAGGAATCAAAAAAGAAAGTAAAGTAAGATAACGATTGCATAGCGCAGGATTTTACCGATAGCAAAAAAGACAAATGTCAAGACTTTAGGCGCTCGAAAGAAACCGAGTACGACACCAATAAGGTCACCGATTAATGGAAGCCAAGAAAACAAGGCAAGCCACACACCGTATTTATGAACGCGGTCCTTCCATTGTTCAATTTGCTCCAAACTCACATGAATTTTCTTCAGCCAAATTGGCTTAGCGAGATAGCCGATGTAATAATTCAATATGGCACCAAGTGTATTTCCTGATGAAGCGACTAGTAAACATACGAGCGGATCATAATGATACGCAAGCATTCCGATGAGAAAAGCCTCTGATGCAACAGGAAGTATCGTCGCTGCAAAAAAAGCGCTTAAAAACAATCCTACATATCCTATTTCGAATTCCCACATAACAAAAAAAGGCCGGTATAACCGGCCTTTCAAGATTTCAATTAATCAATTATTTTTTTACGAATTTTTTCGTCAACACTGTTCCGTTAGAAGCAATATTCACAAAGTAAACTCCGCTATTCCATTTTGCTGATTCAAGTGCCACATTGTGTGTTCCTGAAGTCAATTGGTTTAATGTTGTATTTTGAACTTCTTTACCAGCAACATCCAAAACAGTAACTGTTACATCCGATGCATTCAATAATTCAAATTGCAATGATGCGATACCATTTGAAGGGTTCGGCATAATCACTGCTTGTTGTACTTGTTCGATTTCTTCCGTTCCTAAAACTGGATCAAAATTCAAACGAACGTAAGGTGTTGACGTTTGGTAGAACAATGTAGATGTTGTAATGTCATTTCCATCTAATAAGAAAGATGTTTGCGCTGGTGAAGTACCTGCATTTGACACTTTCAATCCACTAGTGAAAGAACCAACTACAGCTAAGTACGTAGTTCCAGCAGTAACATTTACATAAGGCTCAAGCTCGATTACCAAGTTCGTGTTTAGGTTATTCGCTGCTAAAACTAAAGGTGCAGATTCTGATTCATATACGAAATCACCTGATACTGGATCAATTGAGTATAATTTTGTATAGATTTCTGTTCCAACAGTTGCGCCATTTGTTCCATTCGGAAGACGGACGTTGATTGCTTTTAGTAAAGCGTCTTGGAAAATATCATATAAGTTTCCTGTTTCGAAACCAGTTGTTCCATTAGATGTACTTCCAGAAACAACATTGTTGTCACGTGCGTAAATAAAGTTAGATACGTTGAACGTGATATCAGACATGGCATTGTTTGCGGAAACATCATCCGTTGAATCTGCTGTAATGTTGCGTGTTACTGTGTAAGCACCTACTGTAGCAGCTGGCGTAAATTGCGTTGCTACGGTTACATTTAAAGTATCCAAAGAAACGATTGTTGCTGGCGCACTAGAACCAACAAAAGCACCACTGTTCACATTTACGTTTAATTTCACATTCGATTGGTTATTCACCCCACCGTTGAAGATGTCCGCAGAGAAATCAATTGGCGCAACTTGTGCTGTTGGGATTTGGTAGTAATGAAGTCCAACTGAACCCCAATCTGTACCCGTAACTACAAGATCATTTGTTGGGTTTGTCACCAATTTCACGTCATCAATATACCAACCGTAGGTAATCCATACATTTGGATTCGTTGCTGAGTTAGGGTAGTTTGTTGTCCATTGAAAACGGACCCAAAGTTGACTTGGAGCACCAGTTAAAAATGGAGCTAAATTCACGGATTTTGAATCTGGATTCGTGTATGCTGAACCACCTGATGCAGAAAGTACTGATTTATCTAAGTTATTTCCAACAGAAACCCATGTAGTACCATTTGTACTGATTAACATTTCTTGTAAATCATTAAAACGAGCGCCGTATTGTTTAAACTGCAAAGAGATTTGATTTGAACCTCCAAGGGCAGCGACATCAATTGG
>CALQBB020000080.1 GCA_943328715.2 Polynucleobacter meluiroseus
AACTCTCCACTTACAGGAGGTTGAAAATTTCGAATGCGGTCTTTTCTTCCACTAATTTTAATTTCTCTGAAACGAGTTCGAAGTTTTTCTTGTAGCGTTTGACTTTGAATTCATTTTTCGAGGTAATATCGGCATTGCACAACAACATTAAGTCTTCTACATCGTCACCAGCTTCACTCAGTAAGCGTCGAACTGCAGAATCGGTCACAGAACCTTTTACTAAGGAAATTGGACGTAAATGTAGTCTCACCAATTTTTGAACATACTTCATTTTGTAATCCAATGGCAAGCGCAAACGAGTAAAAATTCTCGGAACCATTTTGGCTCCTAATTCTTCGTGTCCGTGGAAGGTCCAGCCAGCAACGGCGTCGAACCGTTTTGTTGGTGGTTTCGCAATATCGTGAAGGATCGCTGCCCAGCGTAACCACAATGAGTCGCTGTTTTGCGCAAGGTTATCCAATACTTCTAATGTATGGTAAAAATTGTCCTTATGTGCTTTTCCGTTTCGTGTTTCGATGCCGTGTAAGGCAATCATCTCAGGGAAAAATTGGTGCAATAAATCAGTTGAATTCAATAGTTTGAATCCACGTGAAGGCGTTTCGGTGAGGATGATTTTATTCAGTTCCTCTGTGATTCGTTCTTGAGAAATGATTTCCAGGCGATTGGCTTGTTTTTTCATTGCCTCCAAACACGTTCGCTCAATTTGAAAATCGAATCGCGTAGCAAATCGAATGGCTCTCAACATACGCAAGGGATCGTCACTGAAGGTGATTTCGGGTTCCAATGGAGTACGAATGATTCCTTTTTCGATGTCCAGAACTCCGCCAAATGGATCAACGAGTTCCCCAAAAGCTTCCGTGTTGAGTTTTAGCGCCAGTGTATTGATGGTAAAATCTCTGCGATTTTGGTCATCCTGCAACGTTCCCTTTTCCGTAATCGGTTTTCGGGAGTCACGAGAATAGGATTCTTTGCGTGCGCCAACAAATTCAACATCCAAATCTTTGTAGCGAAAATGAGCGGTTCCAAAATTCTTGAAAACGCTTACTTTTTTGACGCGAAGTATCTTGGCAACTGCTTCTGCGAATTCGGGTCCATCCCCAAGAACAAGGATGTCAATGTCTTTTGACGGACGTTCCATGACAAGGTCACGAACGAATCCACCAATGACATATGCGTCAAGGCCATGTTCCGTCGCACACTGCGATACAACTTTAAAAACGGGATGTTTTAATTTTTCTGCGTAATTCGATGACATGGGGCGCAAAGGTACAACGAAAGAACCGAATAGCGTTATCTGCTATGCTAAATCCTCGTCGTCGTCTTCGTCGAAATCGTCTTCTTCATCATTTTTATGGAACGAAAACAAGTCTCCGTCGAAATCATCATCATCATCGTCATCAAAAAATCGATTGGCTTTCCCACTTTTTTTGTAGGCATCCATTTTAGGCTTTTTGGAACGATTGTCGGAATCTGAATCTCCTGGTTTTTTATCCTTATTGAGTTTTTTTCTCGGCTCCATTTTGAGCGATTCAAGTGGAGGCGTAATGATGGGAGTGTCGGAACCTATTGGAGAACTTGGTCGACGGTCGTCACTTCTTGGTGTAGAAGGTCGTTGAAAATCATTACCTGAACGAGGATTGTTGTTTGGACGAGTATCTCCACGTTGTTCCGCTTCTTTCACGGCAATGTCTCTACCGTTGATCATGTGTCCATTTAAGGAATTGATCGCGTTCATGGCTTCCTCTCGATTGGCCATCTCTACAAAGGCAAAGCCCCTAGATTTACCTGTTTCTCTGTCAGTAGCGACATTCACTTTGATTACGCTACCATGTTGTTCGAACAATTGTCTTAATTGCTCATTGGTCACTCCAAAATCTAATTTGGCAACAAAAATACTGGTCATAAATGTTTAAAAAGCAAGGGTTTTACTTGTGTTTACTAGGTTTTAACTCTTCGAAATTAGGATAAATATTTAAAAGCACCTCATTGTTTGGTAAAAAAGATGTTTTTCTTTTTGCAAACGGACAAAATTAGGACAATTAATCCGCTAGAAAGCACGTAAAATAAGTCTTTGTGATGGAATATTTTGGATAATAATGGATTCTAATTAATTATTTCAAGGGTATTAACTATCACTTAAACAGGCAGATAGAATGTGTTAGTGATCCTCCACAGAAAAATAAATTCAATTCACACATGAAAAATTTTAAGAATTATCATCGTTTCCCTAATTTTGACCCTCTTATTAGGATATGGACCATTTAGTTATCGCTCAAACAGAACAAACACCGCTTGTCTCTTTTCTTTCAAATGGATTGATGGAAATTAGTGGTAAATCGATAGATGAAGATTCTCAAGAATTTTGGAGTCCAGTTGTCTCTTGGGTTAAAACCTATAGTCTGAAACCTTCCACGAAGACCTGCTTAAATTTGTTCATCGAATCGTTGGATACAAGTTCATCTACTGCGCTAGTAGAAGTTCTTTACTTGTTGAAAGAAATGATAAAGGAAGGGAACGAAGTGCGTGTACATTGGAATTATGAAGAAAATGACCTGGACATGTTGGAATTAGGCAAAGACATGGAACAACTCACGCAAATTGGTTTTGAATTCGATGTCCTAAAGCCTTTTCCGCTCGGATAATTCGGACGACAGTGCGAAAATTGTTATTTTTGTACATGCGTTTAATTAAACAAATTCCTCACGAACGATTTCTGATTCAGCTTCATGCGTACAATGGAAAATTCATTTTATCGATTTCCTTGGACCAATACGAGCAATCATTTAAAGTTTCGGAAACAGATTTTCCTCAAGTTGAACAACTTGAGTCGCTCATTCAAGGTGCCTTTTTAACAAAATGCATTCAACGCTTTATCGAAATGAGAGGCGATTGGATGGAAATTATACACTTAAAATCATAACATGAAATCACTGATTGTTTCAGCTTCCATTCTTGGAATTTCACTTTTTACTTCTTGCGGTGAGAAACCGGCTCCTAAAAAGGACACAACGCCAAAAGTAGCCGTTCGTTCTTTGGGTGGATTAAAAATCGCCTACTATTCTAACGATAGCATTAAAGCAAACTTTGCTTACTTCGTTAAGGAGGAAGGTATCATTAAGAAAAAACAAAAGGCCTTTGAAACCGAAGTAGAGCGCAGAACCAAAGCATACGAAGCGTTTATCACGAAAAAGGATGCTGAGGCACGTGGTGGACTATTATCACAAAACGAGATAGCGCAAGTTCAACAACGTGCACAAGAAATGCAAAACCAAATCATGCAGTACCAACAAACAGAAGGTGCAAAAATTGAGGAACTTGCCATGAAATCTTTGGAAACGGTGAATAAAAAAATTGAAGCCTTAGGTAAAAAGTATTGTGAAAAACACCAGATTGATATCTTGTTAATGCATGGTGCTGGTGGACAAATAAACTACATCAATGACCGAATGGATGTCACAACTGAATTCGTCAACTTCTTAAACGAGAATCAGGCACAAATCGAAAAGGAATTAAACTAACATGCGTCCAACAGAGTCAAAAAAAGTAGAGAACGTTGCCGAATACATTTTGTATTTGTTTCAAATTGAAGATTTAGTTCGTTCCCTCAATTTGGATATAGAATTAATAAAATCAAAAGTTTTGGAGCCGGCGATTCGCGATGAGTTCCAATTGAACGAACAAATTTCTTGGTATCAGAATTTGGTTCAGGAAATGAATAGGAAGGGGCTCGAAAAAGAAGGCCACATCGATGAAGTTCAGGAGATCTTGGTTGAGTTGACGTATTTGCACAACAGTTTGCTGACCATTATGAACGATGCAAAGTACAAATCCTTGTGTGAAAATGCCCACGAAGCGTTGGAAGAGTTCAAACAAAAATCCAATATGTTGCAACGTCAAGATGTCGAAATTTTGATGCATGCCATGTTTATGAAGCTGCAACTAAAAATGCGTCAAAAGGAAATTAGTGCGGAGACGGAAGCAGCATTCGACTTAATGCGCATTCAACTTGCATATCTTGCGAGAGAATACCAACGCATGAAATCAGGGGATTGGGATTATTTAAATAATTGAAGATCCCTCAATCGGTAGTTTTTCTAATACAGACAAACATTTATTTTCCGTATCCACTTCGTAGTAAGCGTGGTTTAAGCCATTGCTCAACGCAATAAACCTACCTTGCATTTCTTTGTGATACGTCAATGCTTGGTACAGCGTATCGACTGAAATGGGAACATGAGGAGCCTTGCATTCTACCAATACATATGGCAGAAAATCTTTATCATAGACCACGATGTCCCAGCGTTTCGTTAATCCAGCGTATTGAATCGATTTTTCTACGGCAATTCGCGAAAGCGGGAAACGATGTTCTTGATGAAGGTAAGCAATGAAGTGTTGACGAACCCATTCCTCCGGAGTCAATTTTATTTTTTTTCTACGAATAAGGCATTGGACGTAAATCTCCTCTTCTTTCCGGCTTAATTGAAGCGAAGTTTTCGGAAGATTTAATGGAATAATTGGACTCATTACATGCCAGGAAGTAGGAGGTGAATGTCCTTGTATTTCAAATCAAATACTTTTCCAAGTACTTCATTCGTTAAAATACCTTTGTACATATACACACCATTACGGAATCCGCTATGTGTTCGGATCAAATCAACAACGCCACCTTTTTCACCCATTTCGAGAATCATCGGTGAGAAAGTGTTCGACAAGGCGAAGGAAGCTGTTCTAGAAACACGTGAGGCAATGTTTGGCACACAATAATGAACGACACCATGCTTGATGAAGGTTGGATCGTTGTGATTCGTTACGCGCGAAGTTTCAAAACATCCACCTTGGTCAATGCTCACGTCAACTAATACGGAACCTGATTTCATTTCTTGAATCATTTCTTCGCTCACGACACACGGAGTTCTGCCAATAGGTGAGCGCAATGCTCCAATCACCACATCCGCTCGACGAATAGCTTTCGCTAAAACTTTGGGCTGAATGATGGAAGTGTAAACACGTAAGCTTAAATCGTTTTGTAAACGACGTAAACGTGTCAATGAATTGTCAAAGACTTTCACAGAAGCACCGAGTCCAAGCGCAGCTCGCGTCGCAAATTCACCAACGGTACCCGCACCAATAACTACTACTTCGGCCGGTTGTACCCCTGCAATTCCACCCAGCATTAATCCTTTTCCTTGAGAGAAGGAGGAAAGCAATTCACCAGCGACTAAAATGGAAGTTGTTCCAGCAATTTCACCCATGGTACGAACAATGGAGAAGACACCTTCTTCATCTTGAATGTAGTCCCAAGCGATGGCAGTGATTTTTTTTGCTGTTAATTTTTGAAGTATCTCTTTTGGTTGAGTGGATATTTGAAGGGCAGAAATAAATGTTTGATTACCAATCATCAACTCCACTTCTTCTTCGGATGGTGGAGCGACTTTTAGGATGATGTCGCAACTATAAATGGATTTTCGATCGTACACAATTTGCGCACCCGCCTCGCTGTATTCGTTATCGGTGAAATTGGACCCTTCACCAGCATTCGTTTCCATTAATACTT
>CALQBB020000081.1 GCA_943328715.2 Polynucleobacter meluiroseus
ATAGACTTTGTTGTATCCATTGGTCACGAATTTCAATCCTTTCATTCTTGGGTTGGCAATTCTCGGTGGATAAATAACCGACTCTAAGCTCGAAACAGGAGGTCTTGGCTGTGGGACATTTGAAAAGTTCTTTTTGTTGGTCATTGCACCAGTTGCAGAAACCTCGAACGACTCAACAAGATTTCCTTGGGTGTTATATCGATTCACTAGTCCAATCAAGGTTCCATTTTTCATGGAATATTCCAAGGCAATTTTTCCATTTTCATGAAAATACTGAACCTTACCGGTTTCCTGTCCATCGTTATTGTAAACCGCTTTATACGAAGGGAATCCATTTTCAAAGTAGCGAACAAGGTTTCCTTTGTAGCCATTTTTACCGAAACTTCCTTGCTCCATGATGTGTCCATTCGGATAAAAGCGCGTAAATGATCCTTCCGGACGATTATCGGAATAATTTCCTTTCAATTTTGGGGTTTTCCCATCCTTGTGGTATTTTGTCCAAATTCCTTCTTTTCGACCAGCAACGTAAATACCTTCCTCTACTTTTCCCGATTTCGAAATACCAGAACTTGGTTTATCCGCTCCGGTATAGACCCATTTTCCCGTTCGTTTACCGTGCACATCTTTTTTGTTCTGTGCTTGAACAAAGAAAGCGCAGAAAATGAAACAGAAAATGAAAGTCGTTTTGAGCATAATTGAATTCTCCTGTAAAAGTATGAAAAGCAGGCTGAAATCTGTGAATAACTCCTGAAAAATTACCGGCAAAGGAAGGGAAGAAAAAAGTAATTTTGAACTAGATATGATCACATTTAATCCACAAGAAATTTCGGTACAGCGACTTCACCAGTTGCTACTTGGTTCCATTGGTCCAAGACCTATTGCATTTGCCTCAACGATGAATGCTGCTGGACAAGCAAATTTGGCACCGTTTAGTTTTTTCAATGTTTTCAGTGCGAATCCACCGATTTTAATTTTTTCGCCTGCGCGTTCAGGAAGAACAAATGAAACGAAGGATACCTACAAAAATGTGAAGGAACTTCCGGAGGTTGTGATTAACGTAGTCAATTTCGATATTGTTCATCAAATGAGTTTAGCGAGTTCACCTTATTCTCCAGGAATCAGTGAATTTGAAAAATCAGGATTAACGCCGATTGCATCGGAAACCATTAAACCGTTTCGCGTTGCGGAGGCTCCAGTTCAATTCGAATGTCGTGTAAACGAAGTGAAGGAACTCGGACATGAAGGAGGAGCTGGAAATTTAATCATTTGTGAAGTCTTGCGCATGCACGTGAGAGAGGACCTCATCGATGAAAAAGGGCTTATTGATCAACACAAAATTGATTTGGTTTCGCGCATGGGTGGTGATTGGTATGTTCGAGCGGACGAATCATCGATGTTTGAGATTAAAAAACCCATTACAACGTGTGGAATTGGCTTTGATGTCCTTCCAGTCGATATCAGAAATAGCCGCATTTTGAGCGGAAATGACCTTGGGCAGTTAGCTGGAATAGAAGAATTGCCAAATGAAACAGATGTAAATGAATATAAGCTGATTGAATTAAGCGAATTATTTGTATCTTTAGAAAACGACGCTATCGAACTCGAAGCGCAACTTCACCAAAAAGCGAAAGCACTTTTAAGCGAAAACAAATTAGAAGAAGCTTGGCTTACTTTATTAGCATTTAACAATTAAATTATAATTCAATGTTTAAATTCACCGGAACCATTAAGGTTATCCAACCAACGCAACAAGTCACAGAGAAATTTGCAAAAAGAGAATTTGTTGTGACAGATACAACTTCCATGTATCCACAAGATATTATGTTTCAAGCAACACAGGACAAATGTAGCATGTTAGACAGCTACAATGTGAACGACCAAGTGGAGGTTTCTTTCAACCTTCGTGGACGTGAATGGACGAGTCCTCAAGGTGAAATTAAGTACTTTAACACGATTGAAGCTTGGAGAATTGAGCGTCCAGGACAAGGAGCAGGTATGCCAGCAGGCGGACCATCTGCTATGTCTTTAGGAAATGCTCCAGCATCAACACCAAGCAGCCCAATTACGGCAGCTGAAGATGATGATGACTTACCCTTCTAAGTAACAAAAGCACATAAAAAAGCCCCTGACAATATTACTTGTCAGGGGCTTTTATTTATTCGTGTATTTCGTTCATGCGTTAATACATCAGCATCGCTAATCCACAGCCAAAGACTATGCTCATTAATTTCATAAGGTTGAATTTATGATTCTCCGTTGTTTCGAAGATAATTGTTGTGGAAATATGTAAGAACATTCCAACAACGACAGCTAAGATGACGTGAACGTCTAATCCTAATTCAGCCGGCGAAACATTGAAGCCAAGAAATACACCCAAAGGAGTCATTACCGCAAACAATAACAGTACCAACCACGATTGTAATTGACTTAATTTCGTATTGATTAACAAAGTCATTAAGGCAATTGCCACGGGAACTTGGTGAAATATAATTCCCCAGAAAAGTGATCCATGTGCGTGCTCATGTGCATTCACAATGCCCATGTATTCGTTGCCTAATGGAATTCCTTCGATGATGGAGTGAATCGACAAGGAAATAAAAAGTACCCAAGGTAACGGTTGACCCTTGTGTACATGCACGTGACCGTGTTCAATTCCACCTGAGAAATACTCGAGAATTAACTGGACTAAAAATCCGATGAGAATGAAAATGCCCATTTTCGCTTGTCCGTCAGCGTAAATATCTGGAATAAGGTGTTGGAAAATAATCGCCAACAAGAATCCACCGCTAAACGCTAAGGCAAGTTTAATAAACTGGCTTTTATTCGTTGCATTCAGGTAAGTGACCACCATTCCACCTAAAATCACAGAGGCAATGAGTCCAACAAAAACAAGGGAGATATTCATTATTTTAGATGTGCTAATAGGATTAAACGATCTGATTTTTCTTCGTCAAAAGGTGCCAAATCGTAAGACCCAAAAGTATGTATTATTTCAAAATGCGTTTCCAATAGTGAACGGAAATCTAATAGTTTTATTGCTTGAACGCGTTCCATGTATCGACTCACCTGTTCACCATCAGTCACATCAATGTTTTTGTAGATGTGTTTTCCGTCGCAGGTGCGTGTAATATCAAAGGTAATTCCATCGATTGTTTTTGTTTCCGCAGGAACTAAGTTCTCAATGACTTTTTTTGCATTCATGAAATCAATCAGCAGTCGTCCACCAGGAACTAACATCTGTGAAATCGAATCACACATGCGCTTGTTTTCTGATTCATCATCGAAATATCCGAAGCTAGTGAAAAGGTTAAAAATAACATCGAACTCCTCATTTTCAATTACATCTCGCATGTCATGAGTCTGAAAGCGCAATTTTTCATGTGCATATTCACTGGCCTTTTCAATGCTGTTGGGAGAAAGATCAACGCCCATCACCTGGTGATCGAATTCACTTAAGAATTTTGCATGACGCCCTTTCCCGCAAGCAAGGTCCAATAATCGCGAGTTGACGGGGAGATCTAAATGCGTAAGGATATTCTGAATGAATCGCTCCGCTTCTTGTTCATCTCTGTTTTGATATAATACATGATAATAACTCGTATCAAACCAATCTACAAACCAATCCTTTTTTGACATGTCCAAAATTACCATTTTGTTTTTGAAAATTTAGGAAGTGAATTTGATTGTTTTTTGTTTTCAGGAGAATATTTTGTATTTTTGACATTATTTTCTGTTATGTCTGATTTTTTTGCATTGATTGCGAAGTATAATTTCTGGAATAACACCATAAAAACAGGTTATCCAAGAAAAAAATACGTGGAGCAGCTCTTGCTGTTTAAACAAACTCGATTAGTCAAAGTACTAGTTGGACAACGTCGCGCGGGAAAGAGTTTTGTCCTACGTCAATACATCGATTACCTGATAAAAGAAGGTGTTCCGGCGAGAAATACCTTGTACATCAATAAAGAATTTACCGATTTCGACCGAATCGATTCTTACCAAGATTTGTGTGACCTTGTTCGAGCCTATCATGGACAGTTTGATATCGTAGGTCGACTTTATGTTTTCATCGACGAAGTTCAATATATCACAGAATGGGAAAAAGGGGTCAATTCCTTGTCCCAAGATTTCACCATAGATGTAGATGTATTTATCACCGGTTCAAATTCCGAATTATTATCAAGTGAACTAGCCAGTTTATTGTCCGGTAGATACGTTCAATTTCAAATCCTTCCGTTTTCTTTTGATGAGTTTTGTTCTGTTCATAAAAAAGAAAAAAACAGAAATAATTACTTGAAATTCTTGCATGAAGGTGCCTTGCCTGAACTTTTTCATTTACCAACAGATGAAAGTAAGTTTCATTACTTATCGTCATTGAAAGACACGATCATCTTGCGGGACATCGTTCAGCGTTTTTCTATAAAAGACACTGCTTTATTATTAGACATCTTCAACTATGTCTGCAATAATGTGTCGAATTTATTTTCGGTGAATAATGTGGTCAACTATTTTGACAGTAAAAAACGCAAAACGAATTACGAAACGGTTGCCAATTACCTTAATTACCTTTGTCAAACGTTTGTCATACATCGCTGTGATCGCTATGATATCAAAGGAAAGGAATTACTTGGTGGAAACGTAAAATATTACCTGAACGACTTATCCTTTCGAACGTATTTGTTTGGTAATAACACATTGAGCTACGGCAACCTACTTGAAAACAGTGTCTTTTTAGAACTCGAACATTTTGGCTTTTCCACCCAAGTGGGCGCCATGCGTAATAAAGAAATAGATTTTGTTTGCTACCGCAATGGTGTTACGCTGTACCTTCAAGTTGCGTTTAGTATTTCCGAAGAACAAACCTTTGAACGTGAATTTGGAAATTTAATGGCCTTGAAAAATAACCATCCTAAACTGATTGTCACGATGGACGAACTTCCACTTAGAGAAAAGGACGGAATTTACATCGTTCCTGCTTGGGAATTGGAATCATTTTTAGAAAGTTTAACTACATTCACACTACTATAAGTCAGCATTGAATGAAGAAAATCGGATTAACAGGCGGAATCGGTTCAGGAAAAACCAGCATTGCACAGATCTTGGAAGCGATGTCCTACCCTGTTTACTATTCCGATCTTCGCGCTAAATTCTTAAGTGATGAACATCCAGCGATCCGTCAGGGACTTATCGACTTACTTGGTGAAGAAGCCTACATCGATGGAACCTTGAACCGCGTGTTTGTCAGCGAATGTATTTTTTCGAATCCGGATTTACGTTTAAAGGTGAACCAGGTCATTCATCCCATTGTGCGTAAGGATTTTGACGATTGGGCGGAACAACAAACGAGCAGCTTGATTTTTAACGAAGCAGCTATTTTATTTGAAACTGGAGCCTATCAACAATTTGATGCGATCTTGCTCATTTGCGCACCGATAGACATTCGCATTCAACGTGTGATGCTCCGCGATCATTGCAGCAAAGCATCCGTGGAAGATCGCATACAAAGCCAATGGACAGATGAAAAAAA
>CALQBB020000082.1 GCA_943328715.2 Polynucleobacter meluiroseus
CCCTTCCCACTTCGCTTTAAGGCAACGGTATGCTAGTTTCGACATTAAGTGAACGGCATTTGGACAATTGTATCGGTGAATTTTAATTCCACTACTAATCGTGATAAAACCAAAAATCTTATCTCCAGGAATCGGATTGCAACATCGAGCTAACTGATAATCAAAGCCTTTAAAATCTTCCCCAATGATGATGGTATCTTTATCGGTGTTGATTCCTTCAAACGTTCCTTCTTCTGAACCACTATTGATTTTTTTCGATTGAATTTTACGCTGCGACTGCAACATTCCTCCAACGACTTCTAATTCACGTAGCTTGGACAAATCAACCTTGCCTTTTGCAATTCGGAAATACAACTCACTGATGGTCGAAACATGAAAATGGTTCGTTAAATATTGAATGTTTTCTGGATTCATGCGCACATTAAACTGCTTGAATTTGCGCTCTAAAATTTCCTTTCCGTCAGAAGCAATCTGTTTTCGCTCCTCGTTTAGTGAAGATTTAATCTTTTGCTTCGCACGTGCCGTCACGACGAATTTCAACCATTCATCGTTCGGTTTTTGTTTTTTGGAGGTTAAAATCTCCAATTGATCTCCATTTAACAACTGATAACTTAATGGCATCAATCGGTTATTGACCTTTGCGCCAATGCAACGTCCCCCAATTTCCGTGTGGATGTCGTATGCAAAATCTAAAATTGTTGAGCCGATTGGCAAAACGCGCAATTCTCCTTTTGGAGTAAACACGTAGATTTCATCATTGAACAAGTTCAGCTTGAAGTCATTGACGAAGTCCAATGCATTCATGTCTGGACTATCCAATAAATCGCGAATTTCTGCAATCCATCGATCGAATTTGTTTTCGTCCGTTTTCGATTCTTTGTACTTGTAATGTGCCGCTAATCCATGTTCCGCAATGTCATCCATTCGCTTGGAACGAATTTGCACCTCTACCCAACGTCCCTGTGGAGACATGACCGTCGTATGCAAGGATTCGTATCCATTTGCACGAGGCGTGGAAATCCAGTCGCGCAAACGATCAGGACTCGGCTGATAAAAGTCAGTCACCACACTATAAATGCGCCAACAGTCCGCCTTTTCCAATTCGTATGGCGTATCGACAATGATGCGCAAGGCGAATAAGTCAAATACTTCTTCGAAGGGAACGTTTTTCGATTGCATTTTACGCCAAATCGAAAAAATCGACTTTGGACGTGCTTTGATATCGAAATGGTATCCTTGGTTTTCTAGTTCTTCTTTGATGGGCGCAACGAAACGACGAATAAATCGATTTCGGACGTCCTGTGTGCTTTTCAATTTGGAGTCAATCTCCTTAAAAACCTCGGGTTCACAGTACTTCATGGAAAGATCTTCCAATTCTGTTTTGATGGGATACAATCCCAAGCGATGAGCCAAGGGCGCATACAGAAAGCGTGTTTCTGATGCAATTTTTAATTGCTTTTCGACTTTCATGCTCGCTAAGGTTCGCATGTTGTGCAGTCGATCTGCTAGTTTGATGAGTACAACACGGAAATCATCGGAAATGGTGAGAATCATTTTACGGAAATTCTCCGCTTGAATGGACGTATTCTCGTCGAAAACTTCCGGAATCTTCGTGAGTCCATCTATAATTGCCCTTACTTTGGAACCGAAAATATCCTCGATGTCTTGTAAGGTGATGTACGTATCCTCGACCGTATCGTGTAATAATGCACAGGCAACAGCGATGGGCTCTAGTCCCATTTCCTCTGCACAGATGCGCGCAACAGCAATTGGATGGTAAATGTATGGTTCGCCAGATTTGCGACGCATGTCTTTATGCGCTTCGAGTGCAATATCGAATGCTTTACGCACCATTTTTGTCTCCTCGCGACTTCTGTCCTTCATGGCTCGCAACAAGCCTTTGAACGCATTCAATATTTCGATGCGTTCGAGTTCTAGGTCAATCGTTGAAGAGTCGTAGTCTTGCATTTATTTCGCAGGTAAAATTTTCGCTTTTACTTCGCCGAATCCAATTCGCACTTCAGCGTTTTGACAGAAACCTCTCATCGTTACGGTATCGCCATCCTGAATGAATCGTCTTTCTGTACCATCATTCATTGCGAGTGGTTTCGTTCCTTTCCAAGCTAGTTCCAACATAGAACCGAAGGAATCAGGTGTAGATCCAGAAATGGTTCCTGAACCCATTAAATCTCCACAACGCACATTACATCCGTTCACCGTATGATGTGCTAATTGTTGGGACATGTTCCAGTACATGTATTTGAAATTCGAGTTAGAAATGATTTTTTCCGTTGCATTTTCCGGAGTCAATCCGACTTCTAATTGAATATCGTATGATTTTTTTCCTTCAAACGCGAGGTAAGAAAGGACAGCTGGATCTTGTTCTGGTGATTCCACTGCAAACGGTTGCAAGGCATCCAAGGTAACAATCCAACAGGAAATAGACGAAGCAAAGTTTTTCGCTAGGAATGGTCCAAGTGGAACATATTCCCATTTCTGAATATCACGTGCTGACCAATCATTAAACAGGCACATTCCGAAAATAAAATCCTCTGCTTCAGTCGTTGAAATAGAATCACCTAAAGGTTTACCATCGTAGGTAATGAATCCCATTTCTAATTCGAAATCCACCTGACGAGAAGCGGCAAAAATCGGCGGCTCGTTATCATCCGGTTTGATTTGTCCTTTTGGACGATGAATATCTTGTCCCGAAATAATCACGGAAGACGAACGTCCGTGGTATCCAACAGGAATCCATAACCAGTTTGGCAACAAAGCGTTTGCTGGATCACGAAACATGATTCCAACGTTTGTTGCGTGTTCTTTGCTTGAATAAAAGTCCGTGTAGTCACCAATTTGAACCGGCATACACATGTTCACGTCATTCACCGCAAACAATGCTTTTTGAATCGATTCATTGGCAGCTGCAGCTTGATTCTCCGTTGAAAAAAGATCTGATAGCGCCTGACGCAAACGACGTGTGGCCTCTTTTCCTTTTTTCATCATTGGATTCAAAAATTCCTGTGAGAAATCTTCCGCGGTAAATCCAGCAACTTCCAGTTGACCAGATGCTGCAAGAATGGATAAATCAATCACAGTATCGCCTATTCGTGTTCCCACACGCGCTGTGGATCCACTTGTCGTAAATACTCCAAACGGAAGGTTTTGAATCGGGAAATCAGATCCTTCCGGAACGGAAATCCATGAACGTAAACTTGGATTATTTGCTGCTATCATGTTCTACTTGTATTAAACGTTGAAACGGAAATGCATCACATCTCCATCTTCTACTACGTATTCTTTTCCTTCTACTTTGAATTTTCCAGCTTCTTTGACAGCGCTTTCTGATCCGTAGGTAATAAAATCAGTGTATTTCATCACTTCTGCGCGGATGAATCCTTTTTCGAAATCACTGTGAATCACACCTGCTGCTTGTGGAGCGGTCATTCCTTTGCGAATGGTCCATGCACGCACTTCTTTCACTCCAGCAGTAAAATAAGTCTGTAAGTTCAATAAATGATATGCTTGACGAATCAAACGATTCACTCCTGGTTCTTCTAAACCAAGTTCATCGAGGAACATTTGTCGCTCGTCGTATGTCTCTAATTCAGTGATGTCTGCTTCGATTTTTGCTCCGATGATCATCACTTCTGCATTCTCACTTGCCACTGCTGCTCGAACTGCTTCCACGTGCGCATTTCCTGTTTTAACAGAATCTTCATCCACGTTACATACGTACATCACTGGTTTCGAAGTGATTAAATTGAATTTATGAATAATGTCGAATTCTTCTTGTGTGAAATCTAAACCACGAATCGAACGTCCTTGCTCTAATCCTTCTTTGATTTTGTGTGCCAATTCATTCTCTTTGACAGCATCTTTATCTCCAGACTTGATCACACGGGACAAACTTTGGATCTTTTTCTCCACAGAGTCCAAGTCTTTTAGTTGCAACTCGATGTCAATGATTTCTTTGTCGCGAATTGGGTTCACACTTCCATCTACGTGAATAATGTTTCCATCATCAAAACAACGAAGTACGTGAAGAATCGCATCTGTCTCGCGGATATTTGCCAAAAATTGATTTCCAAGTCCTTCACCTTTCGATGCGCCTTTCACCAATCCAGCAATGTCAACAATCTCCATGGTTGTTGGCATAACACGCTCTGGATTTACCAATGCTTCTAATTTCTGCAAACGTGGATCTGGAACAGATGTAGTTCCCACATTTGGTTCAATGGTACAAAAAGGGAAATTCGCCGATTGCGCCTTTGCATTTGATAAACAGTTAAATAAAGTTGATTTTCCAACATTCGGCAAGCCGACAATTCCACATTTTAAAGCCATTCTTCGTATATTTTGTGAGCAAAGATACAAAGAATCTCGCCTGTCAGAGCCACGGAAAGTACTAGATTTTAACTCTACAAATGATTCCCGTGGATTTTGGTTATTTTTATGGCAAAATTCACTGATGAAACACCTGCTTTCTGTTTGCATTCTTTCGTTGTCAACTGTCCTATTTGGACAAGATTCGTTGATGATACGTTCTATTTATGACGAGGCTTTGCTTCGTGGTGAATCATACGAAAACCTTCGTCAATTATGTAAAAACATTGGACCAAGATTAAGCGGATCATCGGAAGCACAAATGGCCGTCGATTGGAGTCAAGCAAAGATGAATACCTATGGATTCGACCGTGTCTACCTTCAGGAAATTAAAGTCCCACATTGGGAAAGAGGAACAAAGGAAAGCGCGTGGTTTCGAACATCCGACGGACAACTAACCAAAGTTCACTTACTTGCTTTAGGAGGATCCATTGGAACAAATGGCACGATGGAAGGTGAAGTCATTGAATTCAAAACCATTGACGAACTGAAAAAAGCAAAAGCATCCAAGATTAAAGGCAAAATTGTCTTTTTAAATCAAGCGATGGATGCGACACAAATTCAAACATTCAAAGCGTACGGAGCCTGTTATGCGATCCGTGGAAATGGAGCTGTGGAAGCAGGGAAACTCGGTGCAAAAGCGGTGATTATTCGCTCACTTGGACTTCCAGAGGATGTACATCCACACACTGGGTCCATGCATTACGAAGATTCAGTTGAACGCATTCCAGCAGGAGCATTAGCAACCGCGGATGCAAGCGCTTTATCCGCCGCACTAGCAAAAGGATCCGTTCGGTTTATTTTTGAAATGGACTGCCGTGTATTTCCAGACGCGACTTCGTATAATGTCATTGCTGAAATTCGTGGAAGCGAGAAGCCGGAGGAAATCATTGTTTTTGGTGGACATTTAGACTCATGGGATGCAGGAGAAGGCGCACACGACGACGGCGCTGGCGTCATTCATTGTTTGGAGGCATTACGTATTCTGAAAGAACTCAACTACAAACCGAAACACACCTTGAGAGTTGTATTTTTCATGAACGAAGAAAATGGAAACATGGGCGGAAAATCTTATGCTTC
>CALQBB020000083.1 GCA_943328715.2 Polynucleobacter meluiroseus
GTACGAACGAAATACGTTTGATCGTATTCAGACAAACCCATGTACGAACCAGCTTGGAAGTTTCCAGAACCAGCATTCATTTTCAATACATATCCATCTGATGCTCCGCCGTTATAGCTAAGGTCATTTCCGGAAGAAATTGGCAGTGAAGAGGAGGATGTTCCTCCACCAACGTAAACGGAACCATTTGTTCCCACAGCAATTGAATTCCCTGTTTCGTTTCCCGTCCCACCGAAGTAGGTACTCCATTGTAAATTCGTTAGTGTGGAATTAAATTTAAAGATAACGGCATCTTGGCTTCCATTCAACATGGCTTGAGAAGCACCAACAGTTGGGAAATTGAGGGATGCTGTAGAACTTGAAATATAGACGTTTTGATTATTATCTAATACGATTTCCCCACGGAATTGATCTCCGTAATTATAATTGAGTGTAGTTGTGTTAAGTCCATCCGTGCCTGTCCCACCAATAAAAGTGGATGAAAGTAGCGTTGTACCACTAGGATTTAAGCGTGCAACGTAGATATCCGAACCGTTAAATTCTAGTTCGTTTTGCAATTGATACGGACCACCATTAAAAGAATTATCAAAAGCTCCAGTGGTAATTGGAAAGTTGGCGGATGAGGTAACGCCATAAATGTATAATTCGCCATTCGGAGCAGAAACGATCGAATGTGGTGTTTCGTTTCCGGCTCCACCTAGGAAAGTAGAATACAATAAGGCTGAACCACTTGCGTTGAACTTCGTAATGGCGGCATCCATGGGAAAGAAACCTGTTCCACCACCGAAACTAGAATCAAATGCTCCGGTTGTGATAGGGTAACCCGTTCCAAAGACGATTCCACCACCAAATAGATTACTGTTCGGGTCTGGTGTCGCCGTGAAGCCCCAGTTATCTGCGGTAGAACCCGAGAACGTAGAGAAGGTTAAGCTTGGATCGATGTATAGACGTTCTGACGAATCGTATCCTTCCGGTAAAACAAAAGAAATCAGATTATCCAGAAGTTGGAATTGCATGTGAACTTCAGATTTTTTTCCGTTTTCGGAAATATTCCAGGCTTTTGGTGCAGAATAGGAAATTGTGCCAAGTGAATGAGTGAGTACAAGATTTCCCTGTGAATCGATTTGGATTTTATCCGCTCCCTCAAAATAAAAAGACAATTGACTTAAGTCGGCATGTGGCTGGACATCAAACGAGAAGCGGAGCTGCTCCAATTCTCCGTCGTAAATCAAATCAATGCCATCAAAATAAGAAGGCAATACTAATTTCGATACGCCATGTATTGATGATTTCCATTTCGACTGGTCACTGCCAATCATGTAGTTGAAATAGTGTGAGCTTGAATCACTTTCTTGTATTTCAACTGTCTTATTAGCGTTTCGGAATATGTGCTTTACGGCGTGATATTTTGTTGTTTCATGTGTTGTTTCCTCGCCGTCATGATGATTGTGACTCATCGCATCGCTTAGAAAGTAAGTCAGCCCCTGATTTTCTACGTACAATTTGCCGCCATTCAGATCTACACTGTATTGAATGCGTTCATCCCATTGGCCTTTATTGGGAATCATCCATACCTTTTGTGCGAAAAGCGCAAAGGAAGATGAAGTGATGAGAAGAAAAGTGAGTAGGCCTTTAATCATTATTAGCTAAGATACATTTTTTGTAAATGACTGCAAAACATAGACAAACTTTAAGACAAAAGGTTGCCTCTTTTTTCATAAAATAGTGTTTTTCAGATTCATTTTTCGTTTATTTGTAGTGCTAAAATCATTCTATGAAAAACTTTTTACTCTCCGTCCTTTTCTTGGCAATTAATTGGACAATGTACGCACAAGATTATTCCCGTTTAAAAGTATTTGTCAACGAAGAACAATTATACAAGCTAGGTAATCTTGGTGTGGCTGTAGATCACGGAATCCGCAAAGAAGGAACCTTTTTTATTTCCGACTTTTCAAGTGCCGAACGTGCTACCATGGATCAATACGAATTTAATTATGAAGTATTGATTGAGGACGTTGAACAATACTACATTGATATCTTAAACAATCCACAAAAGCAAGAGCCAAGTCTGAAAAATACGATTTGTACAAGTACTTCAGGAAGTGGATCCAGTTATGCGAACCCAACAACCCCGGCAAATTTCAACTTAGGAACCATGGGTGGATATTTGAAGTACAATGAAATGCTCGCGGAATTAGATGCGATGGTGCAGCAGTATCCGAATTTAATTACAGCAAAAGCGCCTATTTCTACATTTGTAACACACGAGAATCGCCCGATTTATCAAGTGAAAATATCAGACAATCCAAATGTAGATGAAAATGAACCGAAGGCTTTATATACAGCCATTCATCACGCTAGAGAACCGATGAGTTTGATGGAAACAATCTTTTTCATGTGGTATGTGTTGGAAAACTATGGAACGAACGAGGAAATCACTTATTTGGTGAATGAAACGCAATTGTTTTTTGTGCCTTGTATTAATCCAGATGGATACGTGTACAATGAAACCACAAATCCAAACGGTGGTGGAATGTGGCGTAAAAACCGACGTAATATTGGTGGTGGTGTTTACGGCGTTGACTTAAACAGAAATTACGGTTACGGTTGGGGAACTACAGGAACAAGTACGAATACAAGTAACGAAACTTATTGCGGAACAGCTCCTTATTCTGAACCAGAAGTTCAGGCAATGCGTTGGTTGGTGCAAAATCACAAATTTGTAACGGCTTTCAATGCGCACACCTATGCACGAGACATCTTGTTTCCAATAGGAACAACGACGGCAGAATTTGCGGATCACCACGACTATTTTCAAGCAGAATCAAATCATATGGTTCAATTCAATGGTTATACAGCCATGAAAAGTTCAGCGCTTTATCCTGCTTCTGGAGATTCAGATGATTATATGTATAAAATGGACATCGGTGTTGGTGTGAAGGATACGATGTTTGTTCATACTCCGGAAGTTGGAACAGCATTCTGGCAACCTTCCTCTGAAATTATTGCTACATGTAAAGAAATGGTGTTTCCAAATTTAATTTTGGCTCACATCACACGAAATTACGTGGTAGTGAAAGACACGGATCCAATGAATATTTCAACGTTAAGCGGGAATTTCAATCACTCTGCTTACCGTTTAGGACGCATGTCCGGACCTGTTACTGTTTCCATTCAGCCCTTATTAAACGTAGTAAGTGCAGGAGCTTCTATTGTTTACAATTTGAACCAAATGCAGACATTAACAGGAGCAATTTCGTATACATTGAATCCGAATATTCAATTTGGAGATCAAATTAAATACATTCTGAAAACAGACAACGGCTTATGGGTGAAGAGAGATACTATTGTTAAAACTTACGGAGCCTATAATTTACAGGTTACGGAGAACGCAAGTACCTCAACAAACTGGACAGGTAACTGGAGTACGACAACAAGTACCTTTGTTTCATCTCCAAAATGTTTTACCGATACACCAACAGGAAATTACGTGAACAATGCGAATACGACCTATTCATATGTTCCAACAATTGATCTTACGAGTGCTTACGCTGCAAAAATTACGTTTTATGCGAAGTGGAATATTGAGGCGGATTTTGACTACGCTCAGTTTCAAGTTTCCATCGATGGTGGGACAACGTGGATTGGTCAGTGTGGAAATTACACGAACGCTGGAACGAGCGCAAATGGAAGTGTTCAGCCAAATAACCAACCAGTTTATGATGGCATTATGACCAACTGGGTATTGGAAGAAATAAACTTAAGTGATTATTTAGGTCAAATCATTAAGGTGCGTTTTCAATTGAAATCTGATGGTGGAACTCGAAAAGATGGATTCTATTTTGATGATTTCTCCATCTACTATAATATTCAAGGTCCAGCTGTGACACCTACCGCTCAATTTACAACGACTAATTCTGTTGTTTGCTCTGGCATGAGTGCTTCTTTCAACGATACCTCTTTGGATAATCCAACATCATGGTCATGGAACTTTGGTGATGGCGGAACGGATAATGTTCAAAATCCAACTCACATCTTCACAAGCGCAGGAACATACACGGTTCAATTAACAGTTACGAATGCAGCGGGAAGTAACTCAACATCTCAAGTGATTACCGTGAATCAAACACCAAATTTGACCATCTCAACTTCGGATACGGATGGAGTCGTTTGTCTTGATGGTGGACTGATTACCTTATCATCTAATCAAACGGGAACTGTTTTTAACGGAACAGGAGTAAACGGAACTTCTTTCGATCCAATGATTGCGGGAATTGGAGTGCAAATGATTACAGGAACCTACACGGATGGAATTGGTTGTATAGCGAATGAGTCCTTGTCTATTGTAGTTGAGGACTGTGCTTCGATTTCAGAGTTGTCAAGTTTTGGCGTTCAGGTATTCCCTAATCCGAATCAAGGTTCGTTTACCATCAAAGGACTTGAACTTGAATCAGCATTTTCTGTGTATGATTTGAATGGTAAAATCATCTTTGAGGGAACGGCATCATCCACAATGGAGCAAATTCAATTACCGAAAATTACATCAGGAATTTACTACCTGCAGTCCACTAAAAACGGACAGATTGGTCAATTGAAATTCGCAGTCTTAAATTAAGATTGAATAAACGCTGCAAGGCGATCGATATACGCTTGATACCCCATGACAAATGGGGTAGTCTCGTGTTCTCCACCTGGGACTAAAACGGCTTCTTTTTCTCCTGATTTGTGGTCATAAACAAGTTGACCATGACTAGACATCGATAAAAATGAATCGGCCATTCCGTGTATCCACAATAAGGGAACGTTTACTTTTTTAATTTCTGTGGCGTTGTCAATTTTCAAATCTACTAGGAACGAACCTGGCATCGACAAAAGCGCGGCATCTTGAATCATGATTTCTGCAGAAGCGAAAGGTGCTTCGAGAATAATTTTGGATGGTTGTAGGGCGTATTCACTAGCGTGTCCTGCGACTTCGCAAACTGGAGCTGAGCCCAATGAAAAACCAAACATCACGAAGCGATCGTTGCTTAATCCGCGGTCTTTTAACCATGAAATCGCCGAGGAAGTTGACGCATACATGTTTGCTTCTGTAGCCGTTCCTTCGCTCATGCCAAATCCTGGATAGTCGAACATCAGTACCCCGTATCTTCCGAGTCCACCAATGTTTGCGTATAATTTTTCACGGCACCAGTAGAAGTCCATGTGGTCTTTGTTTCCGTGACAGTACAAAATAACCGTGTCTTGACTGATTTGATTCGTGTCGCCAACATAGATCCCTTGAACTTGAACGGTTTTCCCATCAATATTCACAGGAAAATGAACACGGTGAATCAGACTGTCTGGAACAGCAAATTGTCCGTTTAGTTCCAAGGAAACTTCACCTGTGTAGGCGTCCAATTGGTAACTTTCTAGTTTGGATCCATTAAACAAAAAGGAATCGAGTCGCTTA
>CALQBB020000084.1 GCA_943328715.2 Polynucleobacter meluiroseus
ATATTGAAATTCTGCTACAATTCGGATGTCCTTTGTAATTAAATGCCGAGACGTAAAAATAAGTTCGGATGTATTGTAATCAATGGTGTAATCGAATTCTTGTCCGCGCATGAGCAATTTCCCATCGATGTAAATGCGTTCCGTTCCCGAAAGAATGGTGATAAACGGTTCGTTTTCAGCTCCTCTCAAGCGATATGGACCTTGATTGGCTTCAATTCCTTGGATGATTTGTCGGTTGAATTTTCCTTTGGAGAGCGCGACGCTATTTTGGGTAAACCACTTGGCATCAGTGGCTGTTTTCCCTTGGAATTCTGAACTGATTCCTTGTCCACGTTTTTTGTAGTTCATAAAATATCCGGTCGGCTTCGACAGCCAAAAATCACCCGTAATTAACTTGAACTGCTCGTTTGACAATTGAATGTAGACTTGATCAAATTCTTGCAGTTTATTGGTGTTTCCGTCCGCTTGAATCGGAATATTCGCATCAGAAATGGAGGCACTTAACTTCAAATTATCGCTAATCATTCCATTAAGTTCTAAGTTTAAGGCGGAGTTGATTCCTAAACTTTGCTTATTACCAAAGCTCAATCCCCGGGAAATACTTCCGTTTTTTGCGATTTCATTTCCACCGAAGAGTGTTGGTGGAGTGGTATTGGCTTCAATTTTGAATAGGTCTCGTTCACTTTGAGGCCGTCCTTGAAAGATGACACTCGTATCGCGTTTTAGATACTGCTTAGTGAAATCGATGGGCCAAACTTGGTAACGAAGCAGCAAGCTATCGGTGGATTCATGGATTAAGCGAAATTTTGCCGAAAGAAAATCAATTTCATAGTCGCTTGCTTTTAAAGTGTCCTTGCCGTTCAATACCACAAAGGAACTTGGATAAATACTCAAGGTATCGATGCGTTTCCACTCCGTGTTAAATTTTTGATGAATGGCGCGTTGATTCCCATGTTGGGCATTAGCTCCAATGGAAATAAAACAAAACAGAAAGAAGGTCCAAAAATTGTTCGGCATCATGCCTTACGAAGATAAGGTTGTTGGCTTGAATAACGTTCGAAATGCCAATAGATTGTTTAAGAAACGATTATTTTGTTCGTCCATCGACGATTGAATCCGCAACTTAATAATCTTTGTTTGCTGTGTTAATCGATGCGATCAAATCCGGTATACGGACGCAATGCTTCAGGAATAACGATGCCATGTTCATCTTGGTGATTTTCCAATAAGGCAGCAACGATTCTTGGCAATGCAAGCGCAGATCCATTCAAGGTATGACAAAGTTGAGATTTTTTGTCCGCATCTTTAAAACGCAACTTCAAACGGTTTGCTTGGAAGGTGTCGAAACGAGAAACGGAACTTACTTCCAACCATTTTTCTTGCGCAGCGGAGTACACTTCGAAGTCGTAAGTCATGGCAGATGCAAAGCCCATATCACCGCCACATAAGCGTAAAATACGGAACTGAAGTCCAAGTTTGTCTAAAAGTCCTTTCACGTGTTCCATCATATCTTCCAATGCTTGAGCGGTGTTAGATGGATGTTCAACGCGTACAATTTCCACTTTATCAAACTGATGTAGGCGGTTTAATCCACGCACGTCTTTTCCGTATGATCCAGCTTCTCTTCTAAAACATGGCGTATAACCACACATTTTTATCGAGAAATCGGGACCAGGTAAAATGACATCTCTGTAAATATTTGTCAAGGGAACTTCTGCCGTTGGAATCATGTAGAAGTCATCCTCTTTCATGTAGTACATTTGTCCTTCCTTGTCCGGAAGTTGTCCTGTTCCAATGCCACTTGCTTCGTTCACCATCAATGGTGCTTGTATTTCTTCGTAACCTTCTTTGCTTGCTTCTTCTAGGAAGAACTGAATCAAGGCACGTTGTAATTTCGCTCCTTTTCCACGGTAAAACGGGAATCCAGCACCTGTCACTTTTACCCCTAATTCAAAATCGATGAGGTTGAATTTTTTCGCTAAATCCCAATGCGGCAATGCGTCAAAACCAAAAGTTGGTGTCGCTCCTTGCTCGTAAACGGTTTCGTTATCGTTTGCATCACGTCCACTTGGAACCAGTTCGTTAGGAACGTTTGGCAAGGTGTATAACAATTTAGTGATTTCATCTTCTAATTTGTCCACGGTAGATTTCAACGCTGCTTCTTTCACTTTGAGTCCGGCTGTACGCTCTTTCAAGGAAGCTGCCTCCGCTTGTTTCCCTGTCTTGAATAAATCACCGATGGAACGCGCCAATTGGTTCATTTCTGCAGCGATGTTATCAAGGTCGGTCTTTGCCGCACGCCAATCGACATCTTTGGCTAGAATCTCATCCAAGGTAGATTCAGCTTGGATATTGCGTTTTAACAATCCTTTGACTAAAGCGTCTTTTTCGGCACGAATGCGTTGAATTTCTAACATAACAATTTATTTGCGAAAACAAAAGTAGTGAATTGAGGCGAAAATTCCGCTCAAATCCAAACGGGATAAAGAAAATAAGTCTGTAGGTTGTTAATAGTACCCTGTTGATTTCTCCTCGTTCAAAGCCGTTTTGAGGACATGTATTTTACTAATTTTGACTACAATTAGATAAAATGCAGGTAAAAATCACCAATAAGTCTAAACACGACTTGCCGAAATACGAAACTGCGGGTTCTTCCGGCATGGATATTCGTGCGAACATCGATGCGGTCGTTTCCTTAAAACCGTTACAGCGTGCGTTAATCAAGACGGGATTGTTTTTGGAAATGGATCCGTCCATTGAATGTCAAATTCGTCCACGTAGTGGTCTAGCGCTGAAAAAAGGATTAACTGTTTTGAATACGCCAGGTACAGTGGATGCAGATTACCGCGGTGAAGTCGGTGTGATTTTAATCAATTTATCGGAAGAAGAGGTCATCATTGAAGACGGAGAACGCATTGCGCAAATGGTATTTTGTCCGATTCAAAAAGTAACATTAACAGAAGTCACGGAACTCACTGACTCAGCGCGTGGAGCGGAAGGATTTGGTAGTACGGGAGTAAAATAAGAAGAAATGAATGTAATTGTGCCAATGGCTGGAAGAGGCAGCCGTCTTAGACCACACACTTTAACTGTTCCCAAACCACTAGTTCCGGTTGGTGGAAAACCCATTGTTCACCGACTCGTTGAGGACATCGCACGCGTTTGTGCAGAGAAAATTGATGAAATCGCTTTTGTGGTTGGAGAGTTTGGTTCAGAGGTAGAACAAGAATTATTAGCCGTTGCAGAGAAATTGGGAGCGAAAGGATCCATTCATTACCAACACCAACCTTTGGGAACTGCTCACGCTGTGCTATGTGCTGCGGATAAATTAACAGGACCTGTTGTCGTTGCCTTTGCGGACACACTATTCAAAGCCGATTTTAAAATCAGCTCGGAGGATGAAGGAATTCTATGGGTGAAACAAATTGAGGATCCTAGTGCTTTTGGTGTGATCAAAATGAATGAGCGCGGAGAAATCATCGATTTCGTCGAAAAACCAAAAGAATTTGTGTCGGATTTAGCGATGATCGGAATCTATTATTTCCGCGATGGCGAACGTTTACACAAGGAATTACAGTACTTAATTGATAACGCTGTCATTAAAAGCGGTGAATACCAATTGCCGGATGCGCTGCGTCGTTTAACAGAATCTGGCGTTGTTTTTAAACCGGGAACTGTTTCAGAATGGCTGGACTGTGGAAACAAAGAAGTGACTGTTCATACGAATCAACGTGTCTTAGAATTTGATCACGCTGCCGGACTTTCCATGCAGGATGAGAGTGCAACGTTGGTCGATTCAGTCATTATTCAACCGTGTTTTATCGGTAAAAACGTGAAGATTCATGCATCTGTTATTGGACCACACGTTTCCATTGGGGCGAATTCAGTTGTAGAAAATTCCATCATTCGAAACACAAACATTCAACAAAACACACACATTTCGAATGCGAACATGGCGGATTCCATGCTTGGCTCGAATGTTGTATACAAGGGACGATCAAAAGACCTGAGTTTGGGTGATTTTAGCACGACACATGAATAAATTCCTTTTTCTTATTTGTTGGACATTTGTGTTTGCTTCTTGTGCGAATTTGAAGAAAAAAAAGCAGGAGGGACATGATGCCACGTACATAAATTCCTTTCACGCAGGGGTGCGCTTCAAACTGAATGGACAAAACCAAGAAGCGATTGATAAATTCAATGCCTGTCTGCTTCTCGATGAAAAGGACGATGCAGCACATTTTGCCTTAGCTCAAATTTACTTGAACCAAGAAAACTTGGATCAAGCGGCATTTCATACCTTGAAAGCTTCGGAAATTGATCCAAAGAATGAGCATTACCAAAGTGAGTTGGCTTTCATGTATGTCGAGTTGAAAAAATTCCCGGAAGCCATTGCGGTTTTTGAGAAGTTGCTTAAAAAAACACCGAATAATGCAACGTACTATGCTGGTGCAGCGGAATGTTACACGCAAATGGGTGACGTAAAAAAAGGCTTGGATTTATTGAACCGCATGGAAAACAACCTTGGAGCGAATCCAGGAATTGCCATTGAGAAATTTAAACTACTTGTTGCTGCTAAACGAGATGAAGAAGCGATCACCGTTCTCAAAAATGCGAAAAAGAAATTTGAAGGAGAACCCATGATCATCGCGAATTTAGTCGATTACTATTTGCAACGTAAGCGTTTTCAAGAAGGATTTGAATTATTAAAAGAATTGGTTGCCGTGGATCCAAACAATGGCATGGCTTTACTGATGCTTGGGGACATGCAAATGCAATCAGGGGACAGTAAAAATGGATTGCAAAACTTAAAGGCAGCGATAAAATCTGATGGACCAAGCATTGACCAGAAGATGAATATCTTGATGGCCCTTCAAGGACAAGAGGTCATGGATCCAGACATGGAATCGTTGGTGCAGTACATGTGTAAGAAATATCCGAAGGAAGCAAAAGCACATTCCATTTCAGGCGACTATTATTTCAAGGTAAATCAATTCGTTCAGGCGATTGCATCGTATAAAGCAGCCGTTGCTTGTGATCCAAATGTTTATCCGATTTGGAATCAAATTTTATTATTGGAATATCAATACCAACAGTTTGATAGTTTGGCAAAAGACGCAGAAAAATGCATCGGTTTTTTCCCGACACAAGCCCTTCCTTATTTTGTTTTTGGAACCGCACTGAACCAACAACGAAACTTTCAACAGTCACTCACAACCTTGCAAACGGGAATAGACTATGTGCTTAAGGATGCGGATTTAAAAGCAGAATTCTATGGACAAATAGGTGAGGCGGAATTTGGATTAAAGCACACAAAAGAAGCGATTGCTGCCTACGACAAGGCACTCGGCTTATCCGTAAAAAATACTTTTATACGCAATCAATTTGCCTATCAGTTAGCCTTTCACGAATTAGAATTGGGGAAAGCGACTCAAATCATCGATGATG
>CALQBB020000085.1 GCA_943328715.2 Polynucleobacter meluiroseus
AATCATCACTATTTCCAAGTGGGATAGGGGTGAATCCGGATCCTTCGATTTTTAAGACCGCAATATCCGTCGCTGGATCTGTGCCAATGACTTTCGCTGTGTATTTTGAATTGTCGTTTAAAATCACCTCGATTTCACTGGCGTTTTCGATCACGTGATTATTGGTGACAATATATCCTTCAGAGGAAACAATGACTCCGGAACCTGAACTCGCTCCATATTGCTTGAACTCGCGTCCACCTGCTCCCGGACCATAAAACAATTCTTGGAAAGGATCTCGTTGAAACGTAGTCGAAACTACTTTCGTCGTAATGTGAACAACGGAGTTGATCGTGTTGGCAGATGCTTCAGTGAAGTCTGCTCCCGGAGGAATCCCACTCATGGAAACTTGTTGTGCGAAACGATTACCATCCAAAACTTGCTCAGAAAGCTTCGTGGAGGAATGTTCTATAATGACATAAGTGGCTAGAGGTAAGGTTCCGCCAAGTATGCCTAATCCTAACATTTTAAAGTAACTTAAGAAATTCATAATAAAACAGTTTTTAAATAGTTCGCTTTCTAAACGCAAATAGTATTCCAAAAATTGCCTTAAAAATGTTAAATTTTGTTAAGAATTGATATTGATTTATTCGATACTTTTGTTCAAGCCATATGCAGATTGAATTTTCAAAATATCAAGGAACAGGAAACGATTTTATTTTAATCGATAATCGTCAGGGACAATGTGACAATTTGTCTCAGTCTGACATTCAATGTTATTGTGACAGACGTTTTGGAATTGGTGCTGATGGACTAATCCTCATTCAGTTATGTGTTGATGCGGCTTTCGAAATGGTGTATTTCAATGCGGATGGTTCTCAATCATTCTGCGGAAATGGAGCACGATGTGCTGTTCACTTCGCTGGAAGTCTTGGGATCGATACCCGTTCTGTTCAGTTCAAAGCGATTGATGGATTTCATCACGCAGCGCAATGTGGCAATGAGGTGAAAATCCATATGCAGGATGTTCATGAAATCAAAATGGATGGTCAGGACTTTGTCTTGAATACCGGATCTCCACATTACGTCACACTGAATTCAGATCATGCGGCAGAAACTGTTGTTGCTTTGGGTAAATCCATCCGTTATTCGGAAAAATATAGCCAAGATGGCATCAACGTGAACTTGCTTTCCGTTGAGGATGATGGAATTCGCGTTGCTACTTACGAACGTGGAGTCGAGGACGAAACCTTGTCCTGCGGGACAGGCGTCACGGCATGTGCACTCGTATACGCCATGAAATCAGAAACATTAAGTCAGCGCGTGAAAGTCCGCACGAAAGGTGGAAGTCTCGAAGTAGCGTGGGAAAAGAACATGCATGGATTTCAACACATCTTTCTAATTGGTCCAGCGACTTTTGTGTATCAAGGAAAAATCGAACGATGTTAGTAGGAGAAAAGGTATACTTGAGAGCGGTGGAGAAATCCGATGCGACCACCATTTATATGTGGGAAAATAACCCCGAAAACTGGAAAGTTTCCAATACGGAGGTGCCTTTTTCCATGTTTGACATCATGGCGCTCATCGAACATCAAGCAGACTTGAGAAAATCTGGACAACTACGCTTTGTGATAATTGAAAAGGAATCCGAACGTGCCGTAGGTGTTATCGATTTGTATGAAGTGAATTTCAAGCATGGTTATGCTTCAGTGGGGATTTTAATTGCTATGGATGCGGACAGAGGAAAGGGATTTGCGATGGATGCCTTGCAAGAGCTCATTAAGTATACAAGGGATTACTTGGAATTACGAAATTTACAATGCTCCATTCATGGGGATAATCCCGCGAGTGTCGCCTTATTCGAGCGAATGAATTTTAGAAAAGTTGGCGTCCGAAAAGGATGGCTGCGCTTTAAAGGAAGTGAAATAGATGAAATAAGTTATCAGTTATGTCTAAAGGAAAATTAATCATTGTTGGAGGCATTTTAGCCATTGTTGGATTGATTGTTGTCGGTCCGAAAGCACTGCTTTACCTTGCGGGAAGTCATAAAAGCCTCAATACGCAAGAACAGGCTTTTTACATCAGTGGATCTATGGATTTGAATGAGTTGGCGGATGAATTGGTGAAAGAAAAAATCATCGATGATGTTAAATCTTTTGTTTCAGTAGGAGAATACAAAGAATTGACTGATTATACAATCGCTTCCGGAAAGTACCTGATTGCCCCAGGAACAAATTACCGAACATTATTGAATGGATTCACTAAGAATTCGAATGGAAATGGGAACGCAGAAGTAGAGGTGGAAGTAACGTTTAACAATTGCCGCGACATTTATCAAATGGCTGGAAAAGTTTCCAAATGCTTGGATGTCGATAGTGCTCAACTCATTTCGTTCTTACAATCCGGTTCCACACTTTCAAAACTTGGATTTACGGTGGAACAATTGCCAGCCTTGTTTATTCCCGATAGTTATCAAATGTACTGGGATTCGAACGAGGAAATGTTCGTCGATCGCATGACGCAGGAATTTAAAAACTTCTGGACAACGGAACGTAAAAATAGGTTAAGTAAAATAGGATTGGATTCACCTAGTCAGGCGGTTACTCTTGCAAGCGTTGTGTATTCCGAGCAATCCGTGAACGCGGATGAATGGCCAATCATCGCCGGTTTGTACTTGAATCGTGTCAACCAAGGAATTCGCTTACAATCGGATCCAACATTCAAATTCTGTTGGGGAGATCAACTAAAAGGCGTTCAACGCTTGTTGGAAGTTCACCGAAACATCGATTGTCCATACAATACGTACAAAATTAACGGACTTCCTCCAGGACCAATTTGCTTGCCTTCTCCGAAAGTAGTCGATGCGGTATTGAATCGTGCGGACGTGGATTACATCTACATGTGCGCGAAACCAGATTATTCAGGACGTCATAATTTTGCTGTTTCAGGAGCGGAGCACATGCGCAATGCGGATGCGTTTCAATCCTGGTTGGCTGCGGAACTTAGAAAAAAGAATTAAGCTATGAAAAGAAGAAATTTCCTCAAACTTGGTGCTGCAACTGGAATCCTTAGTTTGATTGAACCCGCGAAAGCAGCAAAGGTCGTAGCGACTTCAGCAAGTGGCAAAGTGAAGGGCCCAATTGTACTTTCTACATGGATTCATGGTCTCGATGCCAACAAAGCTGCGTGGGAAGTCTTGAAAAACGGTGGCTCCGCACTGGACGCTGTGGAAAAAGGCGTTCGTGTAACGGAATCAGATATTACGAATCGAAGTGTGGGAATCGGTGGGCGTCCAGACCGCGACGGACACGTAACGCTTGATGCGTGTATCATGGACGAGCGTTCGCGCTGTGGTTCCGTTGCATGTTTAGAAGGAATTGCACATCCGATTTCGGTGGCACGTGCGGTAATGGAAAAAACGCAGCACGTGATGTTGGTGGGTGATGGCGCACGTCAATTTGCCTTGGATTATGGCTTTGATACCATCAAAACACCGATTCCAGAGGTTAAAAAAGACTACGAAAAATGGAAAAAAGAAAACAAAGACGTTTTCAAAAAACCAGAAATTAATCACGAAAACCACGATACCATTGGAATGATTGCGATGGATGCGAAAGGGAATTTTAGTGGTGCCTGCACGACAAGTGGATGGGCCTACAAAATGCATGGACGTGTGGGAGATTCACCAATTATTGGCGCTGGTTTGTTTATCGATCAAGAAGTTGGAGCAGCAACGTCAACAGGACTCGGTGAAGCGATTATTCGCGTGGCTGGAAGTCACACTGTCGTTGAGTTGATGCGTCACGGGTATTCACCGATGGACGCCTGTAAAGAAGCGTGTATGCGCATCATCAAGAAACACGATGATTTGACTGGATTACAATGTGGATTCATTGCTTTGGATAAAGACGGTAATTACGGTGCATATTCGATTTACAATGGATTCAACTTTGCCTTGAGAACCATGGAAGAAGAGAAAATGGTCGATGCAACCTTTGATCGCAACTGGTAATGGGAAAATGGATTACTGTCATTCTTTGTAGTATGTTCGGACTTGTTCATGGTCAAACCGTGCTGAATTGGACCTACAAAAACCCAAAAACAAGCGAATGGAAATCATTTGGTGAAAAGGGAAGTATTCAAGAAGCGCTGTATCATTCAGGTGAATTGCCTGACCCTTTTTACGGTAAAAACGAAGAGCTTTACCAATGGATTGAGGAATTTGAATGGGAATTTCAATCCAAATTTCACCTCACGGAAGAACAATTTCTGGCGAAGGAAATTGAACTGTACTTTCCAAATGTGGATACTTACGCAGCAGTATATGTCAATGGGAAATTAGCGGGAAAAACGGATAATTTCTTTCATCCATTTACCTTTGAAATAAAATCAAATTTACAGTGTGGTTACAATGACATTCGTGTCGTTTTTACTCCGCCAACGCTCTATCACAAGGAACGTTATGAAACCGAGGCTTTTCACTATCCAGCGCCGAATGATCCTTCCAACTGGAAAGTAGCGCCGCTATCACGCAAACCACAATACCAATTCGGTTGGGACTGGGCACTCCGCATGAACACCATTGGATTTGCAACACCAGTGGAAGTGCGCATTGCCAAAGAGAATGAAATTCAAGGGCTCACCATTCAAACCTTATCGATCCCGAAAGAAGAGCTTTTCGCGCGCTTGAAATACGTTTTGGATGTCGTGGATCATACCGCATCCTTTCAAGTGATCTCTCAATTGTACGGAGAACTTCCGCTGAAAAAAAATACCACTACGGGACATTTGGAGGCAGAAGTCATTCAATACAATCCGCAGTTATGGTGGCCAGCTGGAATCAGTGATCCAAATCTTTACCACGATACACTTCGACTTTTTGTTAATGGCAAATTGGTGGATAAAAAAGATCTTCAATTTGGAATACGAACTGCAGAATTGATTCAAAACAAAGACCACTGGGGGACATCGTACGAATTTCAGGTAAACGGACTTCCGATCTTCTGTAAAGGAGCGGATTTCATTCCACCAACTGTTTTTCCTGCATCCATTAGCGAAGAAGATTGGATCAATCAGGTCGAACAAATGTCCAAGGCGAACTTCAACATGGTACGTATTTGGGGCGGTGGATTTTATCCAGAGGAGTCTTTTTTCCGTGCATGTGACGAAAAAGGAATCATGGTGTGGCAGGATTTCATGTTTGCTTGTGCAATGTATCCAGGTGATGAGGCGTTTTTAAAAACAGTTGAAGCAGAGTTCAATTACCAGATACCACGTATTTCTGCGCATCCATCGGTCGTATTATTCAATGGAAACAACGAAGTCGATGTCGCATGGAAAAATTGGGGATTTCAAAGCCAATACCATTTATCCGATTCAGAACAAGAAACCATTTTGAATGCCTACAATGCCTTGTTTAAAGGATTGGCGCCGAAAATCGTTTC
>CALQBB020000086.1 GCA_943328715.2 Polynucleobacter meluiroseus
CAAATTAAAGAAGGAGATGAAGTAATGGGTAACCGAGTGAAAGTAAAAGTGGTTAAAAATAAAGTTGCTCCACCGTTTAGAAAAGCAGAATTCGACATCATGTATGGTGAAGGGATTTCAAAAATTGGTGAAATCATCGATCTTGGAGTAGACTTAAATATCCTGAAGAAAAGTGGCTCTTGGTTCTCTTACGGAGAAACGAAACTTGGACAAGGTCGCGATTCAATTAAATCCATTTTAATGGACAATCCAGCATTAGCAGAAGAGTTAGAAGAGAAAATTAAAAACGCTCTTGGTTCACCCGCTTCAACAGAAGAGGTGTTGCAAGACTAAGTGCATATCGTTTGGTTGAAAAACGGCATCCTCGGGTGCCGTTTTTTTTTAATCAAATAATTTGCTATTTTTGATTCCAATCAAAAAACTATTTAAAATGAAAAAAATTATTGGTCTATTTTTATTTGGTGCCATTGTCATGACGACAAACACCGGGTGTAAAAAGAAAGGTTGTACAGATAGTTCAGCTACAAATTTTAACAGTGAAGCAAAAAAGGACGATGCAACATGTCTTTACGCTCCAACGATTACCTTGAATGGAAATGCTACTGTTAGCTTGAACGTTGGTGCAACATATACTGATGCTGGTGCAACTGCTACCAACAAAGATGGTTCAGCTGTTACTGTAACAACAGTTAGCACAGTAAACACAGCGAATAAAGGAACATATACTGTAACGTATACTGCAACGAATGCAAATGGAACAACCACTGCTCAACGCACCGTGAATGTTGTGATTGGACAAGGTAACTGGTTAGTATCATGGAGTCTATCAAGTAATTGTGGGGCAACAGCTTTCCCACTTTCTGCATCTCCAGCGATTACAGCAGGAAGCAATGCTACCTCATTAAACATCGATAATATGTTTAATTTAATTGGAGGAACTGCAACAGCAACGATTAGCGGTTCGAATGTGAACATTCCAGAACAAACGGTTGATGCAACTGTTGGTCAAATTACTTATTCTGGAACAGGAACGATGAATGACCAAGGAAACATCATTATCATCACGTATACCTACGATAACAATGCTCCTTTAATTGGTGGTGCTGGAACATGTACAGCAACATACATTAAACAATAAGTTTCTTTAAACTTCACTTGAAAAGGCAGATGTAACATCTGCCTTTTTTTTGTCGCATATGTTACACTTCTGTTCACATCGCTTCCTTAACTTTGCTATATGGGAAAATTCAATGATATCATCAAGTCCGAAATTCCAACCTTAGTTGACTTCCACGCAACTTGGTGTGGACCGTGCAAAACAATGTCACCAATTTTAGATGACCTCAAAAAACAAATGGGTTCGAAAATTCGTATTCTCAAAATCGATGTCGACAAAAATCAGGATGTTGCAGCACGATTCAAAGTAAGAGGTGTACCCACTTTTGTCCTATTTAAAAACAGTGAAGTACTATGGAGAGAAAGTGGCGCTTTTCCAATAGCTACATTAAAGTCTAAAATTCAAGCTGTTTTATAAAAAACGTAACCCTTATTTTTTTCTTACGTATTTGCATACCATGGCGGAAAACTCTATTTTTGCCTGCGTAAAATTTAACAAATTAACAAATTAGTATGGAATCAATGATGATTTATGTGCCTATCGTAATGGCCGTTATCGGATTGCTATTTATGGCAATGAAAAGAGCTTGGGTATTGAAACAAGATGCAGGAGATGGAAAAATGAAAGAAATTTCAGATTACATCTACGAAGGAGCACTTGCCTTCCTTAAAGCAGAATACAGACTTTTAGCCGTTTTTGTGCTAATCGCAAGTGTCGTTTTAGCTGGAATCACATTTATGCCTGGTGTTAAAACACATTTATTAATCATCATCGCTTTTATTTTTGGAGCAATCTTTTCTGCATTGGCAGGAAACATGGGGATGAAAATCGCTACAAAAACAAACGTTCGTACAACACAAGCCGCTCGTACAAGTTTACCACAAGCATTGAAAGTTTCTTTCGGTGGTGGAACAGTAATGGGTCTTGGAGTTGCTGGATTAGCCGTTTTAGGTCTTACAGCATTCTTTATCTTCTTCTTTCACTTCTTCATGGGAGGGAAATGGACGAATACAGAGGACATGACTATCGTTCTAGAAACGTTGGCTGGATTCTCATTAGGAGCTGAATCAATCGCATTGTTTGCGCGTGTTGGTGGTGGTATTTACACGAAAGCTGCTGACGTTGGCGCTGACCTTGTAGGTAAAGTAGAAGCTGGTATTCCAGAAGATGACCCTCGTAATCCTGCAACAATCGCAGATAACGTAGGTGATAACGTAGGAGACGTTGCCGGAATGGGAGCAGATTTATTTGGTTCTTATGTAGCAACAGTATTGGCTGCAATGGTACTTGGTAACTATGTGATCAAAGACATGGGTGGAAGTATTGAAGACGCTTTCGGTGGAATTGGTCCAATCTTGTTGCCTATGGCAATCGCTGGATTTGGAATCCTTTTCTCTATCATCGGAACAATGTTAGTACGTATTTCTAGCAACGATGCAAAAGAAAAACAAGTTCAAGGTGCATTAAACAAAGGAAACTGGGTTTCTATTGTTTTGACAGCTATTGCTTGTTATGGTTTAGTGACTTGGATGTTACCAGAAACTATGATGATGAAGTTTTTTGGAGAAAATTTAGATGCGAACGGAAATGAGATGGCATTGCCAATATCTTCTTTACGTGTATTCTACGCATCTTTAATCGGATTATTTGTAGGTGGAGCAATTTCGTCAGTAACTGAATATTACACAGGACTAGGCACAAAACCCGTTTTGAAAATCGTTCAAAAATCATCAACTGGAGCTGGAACAAATGTAATCGCTGGATTAGCAACTGGAATGATTTCAACGTTCCCTACTGTATTATTGTTTGCAGCAGCAATTTGGTCCACTTACGCTTTAGCTGGATTCTATGGAGTTGCTTTGGCTGCTTCTGCAATGATGGCAACAACAGCTATGCAATTAGCAATTGATGCATTTGGACCAATCTCTGACAACGCAGGTGGTATCGCTGAAATGAGTGAGTTACCAAAAGAAGTTCGTCAACGTACAGATATTTTGGATTCCGTTGGTAATACAACTGCAGCAACTGGAAAAGGATTTGCGATCGCATCTGCAGCCTTGACGTCTTTAGCATTGTTTGCTGCTTACGTAACATTTACAGGCATCGACGGAATCAACATCTTTAAAGCGCCGGTATTAGCAATGTTATTCGTTGGTGGAATGATTCCAGTTGTATTCTCTGCATTAGCAATGAATTCAGTAGGAAAAGCAGCCATGGACATGGTATACGAAGTTCGTCGTCAGTTTAAAGAAATTCCAGGTATCATGGAAGGCACTGGAAAACCTGAATATGGTAAATGTGTGGAGATTTCTACGAAAGCTGCTTTACGAGAAATGATGTTGCCAGGAGTGATGACTATCGGATTCCCTATCGCAATTGTACTTTTAGGTAAATTAGTTTATGCTGATAACAACCAATTAATCGCTGAAATGTTAGGTGGTTATATGGCCGGTGTTACCGTATCTGGTGTTCTTTGGGCAGTTTTCCAAAACAACGCTGGTGGTGCTTGGGACAACGCGAAAAAATCATTCGAAGCAGGTGTTGAAATCAATGGAGAAATGACATATAAAGGTTCTGATGCTCACAAAGCTGCAGTAACTGGAGATACCGTTGGAGATCCATTTAAAGATACTTCTGGTCCATCAATGAACATCTTAATCAAATTGACTTGTTTAATTGGATTAGTGATTGCTCCGATTTTAGGAAGTGGCGCTGAAGAAAAAGGTGGATGCGACAGTACGAAAGCAACATGCGAAATGCGTGATGGCAAATGTATGTCTAACACAATGTGTACAGCTGACAACAAAATGTGTCATGAAGGAATGGAAATGTGTCATGAAGGAAAAATGAACATGAAATGTGACATGAATGAATGTGCAAAAATGTCGAAAGACGAATGCGCTAAAATGTGTGACGAAAAAGGATGTTCACCTGAAGAGAAAGCAATTTGCATGGCTCATTATGGTAAAGACGGAAAATGGTTAGGAAATGCCAACGAATGTGCGAAAGATAAAAAAGCATGTTGTGACAAAAAATAATCACCGCATATAAAGATTTTGAAAGCCACCTCAACAGGTGGCTTTTTTGTTTCTCGAAAAAGTCGAATTACCTTTTCTTATGGAATCCATTTATATCTTTGTTTCATGATTGAAAATCTGAACGCCAAAAACAAGGATTTCTTTGAACTCGTGTTTCAAGTCGTCAAACTCATTCCGCATGGACGCGTGACTTCCTACGGAGCAATTGCCAATTACCTTGGTTCGAAAAGTGGCGCTCGCATGGTTGGATGGGCAATGAACGCTTCTCATCAATATGCCGGAATTCCCGCGCATCGCGTCGTCAACCGAAATGGCTTACTCAGTGGTAAAATGCATTTCCCTACTCCGGAATCCATGCAACAAGCTTTAGAGTCCGAAGGAATCCAAATACAAGACGATCAAATTCAACACTTTTCAGAAATCTTTTGGGATCCATCCAAAGAATTAAATTTACCTTAAAGATTCTGCTAATTTTGCATAAAATTCAACACATGAAATTCGCTACAAAAGCTATCCACGCTGGTGTTCATCCAGATCCAACGACAGGTGCCATTATGACACCTATTTACCAAACTTCAACGTACGTTCAAGATGGCGTTGGAAATCACAAGGGATACGAATACTCGCGTACGCAAAATCCCACCCGTCATGCACTTGAAAAGAACATCGCGGCGATTGAAAACGGGAAGTTTGGCGCTTGTTTTGGTTCGGGACTAGCAGCCATTGATTGTGTGTTAAAAATGTTGAATCCTGGTGATGAAGTTATTTCAACAAATGACTTGTACGGAGGATCCTACCGTATATTTAGAACAATCTTCGAGAAATATGGCATTAAATTTCATTTTGTGAATATGCAAGATGTGGATGCTGTTGCAGCCTTGGTTAATGAAAACACCAAAATGATTTGGGTAGAAACCCCGACAAATCCTATGATGAACATCGTAGACATCGAAGCCATGGCGAAAATTTCCAAAGCAGCCGGTGCGATGCTGTGTGTCGATAATACCTTTGCAACTCCATATTTACAAAATCCCTTAGACTTAGGTGCTGATGTGGTGATGCATTCCGTAACGAAATACCTTGGTGGACATTCAGATGTTGTCATGGGTGCATTGGTTTGTTCGGATGAGAACATCGCTAACGAAATGTACCGTATTCAAAATTCTACAGGTGCGGTAACTGCTCCTATGGATTCATTCTTAGTGTTACGTGGCATTAAAACGCTTCATTTACGCGTTCAACGTCATTGCGAGAA
>CALQBB020000087.1 GCA_943328715.2 Polynucleobacter meluiroseus
ATCTAGGAGCAGATCTGGATTTTTCTGAAGCACCATCAACGAAAGAACACCTGTTCCAGCGCCTACATCCAAAGCGTTTTTAGCTACAGCCGGATCAATAAATGAGCCCAGCAACATGCTATCTGTTCCAACTTTAAGCGGGTTTTTCGATTGCATTATATCGAAGAGCTGAAAGCGAAATACCGAAAAATTAATAGGCTTTTGCGAAAATGACGCGTCCAGCGGATGGTTTACCTGTTACCATACAAATACCAGCTTCTTCTTTGCGATCCAATGCAATGCAGCGAATTGTTGCTTTCGTCTCTTCTTTGATGCGTTCTTCGGTTTCAGAAGTACCATCCCAATGCGCCAAGAAGAAACCACCTTTATCAATTTCCTTTTTGAATTCCTCGTAGGAGTCAATTTCACGTGTATTTTCTAATCGGAAGGCTTTCGCTCGTTCCAACAAATTAACCTGTATATCCGCAAGCAATTGTTCGATGTGATTTTCTAAGCCATCAAAATCAACAACTTCTTTTGTTTTGTTGTCACGACGAGCAATCTCCGCTTTGCCATTTTCCAAATCTCTAGGTCCCATCGCTACGCGAACCGGAACACCTTTGGATTCGTACTCTGCAAACTTCCATCCTGGACGACGGTTTTCATCATCGTCGTATTTGAAGGAAATTCCTTTGGCTTTCAATTTAGCCGCTAATTCGGTCATTTTCTCGGAAATTGCTGAGAATTCTTCATCCGTGCGGTAAATCGGAACAGCCACAACTTGAATTGGTGCTAATGCTGGAGGCAAAACGAGTCCTTCATCATCTGAGTGCGTCATAATCAATGCACCCATCAAACGCGTAGAAACACCCCAAGAAGTCGCCCAAACGTAATCTAACTTACCTTCTTTATCGGCAAATTTCACTTCAAAAGCTTTGGCGAAATTTTGCCCAAGGAAGTGCGATGTTCCAGCTTGAAGTGCTTTTCCATCCTGCATCATTGATTCGATACACAAGGTGTCTTCTGCACCTGCAAATCGTTCATTTGCCGTTTTTCTTCCTTTAATGACTGGCATAGCCATGTAATTCTCCGCAAAGTCCTCATACACGTTCAGCATAAGTTCTGCTTCGGAAATCGCTTCTTGTTTTGTCGCATGAGCGGTGTGTCCTTCTTGCCAAAGAAACTCTGTGGTTCTCAAGAACAAACGGGTTTTCATTTCCCAACGAACAACATTTGCCCATTGATTGATAAGAATTGGTAAGTCACGGTAGGACTGAATCCAATTTTTGTACGAGTTCCAAATAATCGTTTCAGATGTTGGTCTAACGATCAATTCTTCTTCCAACTTAGAATCCGGATCGACAATGACTCCACTTCCATCCTCTGCATTTTTCAATCGATAATGCGTAACGACTGCACATTCCTTAGCGAATCCTTCGATGTGACTTGCTTCTTTACTCAAGTAAGATTTTGGGATGAATAAAGGGAAATACGCGTTTGAATGACCTGTTTCCTTGAATTTAACATCCAAGATGTCCCGCATTTTCTCCCAAATCGCATAACCATAAGGCTTAATGACCATGCAACCGCGAACATCGGAATGTTCAGCTAAATCAGCGCGGTAAACCAATTCATTATACCATTTGGAATAATCTTCTGCTCTCGTTACGTATTTCTGTGCCATTGCTCGTATTATTGAATGTCAAAGGTAGCGAAAATACTTCGAAATGGAGGCCTTGAAAACGAGGTATGAACGTGAACTGTCCTACTTTATTGTAGCTGGCGTCATTTGATTTGTGATCAAATCATGTGTGTAATGCTGATACAAAGCCTTCATTTCACGAATAATCTGCTGTTCATGCGAACTTCGTTTTTGCTTCATCTGTTCATTCCAAACAGTATTTTGGAGCCCCTCTTCTCTTTTTTCAAAGGTGATTAAATTCCCTTGTTCACAGACCATTTTCGGCGTAGTCTTTGGACTAAAATACGATGTACCAAAAGAATAATACGTTGTATTCATTCCCAATAAATCGATGATGGTTGGCATGATGTCAATTTGCTGAAACACCTTTCCTCTTTGCACTTTCGGTAACTTCATGGACGCGTGATAGAATCCAATTGGAATACGGTATGTCCATTCTAATGAGCTGCGGTCCCATCTTTTTGTTGGTCCAACGTGATCTGCACAAAATACAAACAACGTATTTTTGAACCAAGCTTGTTTTTTCGCTTTTTCCCAAAACTCTTTTAATGCTAAATCAACATAGGAAATGGTCGCACATAAAGGTTCTGGACCATGCTTCACACGAGATTTAAACGATGTCGGAATGGTGTATGGATGATGGGACGACAAGGTGAAAATCATCGAGAAAAACGGTTTTTTAAAGCGATTCATCTCATCCACCGCGAAACTCAACATGTGGTGATCTTCAATCCCCCAATTGCCATCGAAATGCGCATCAATCGGATATTCGTTTCTTCCGTAATAGGAATCGAATCCAGCAGCCGATGTGAACGCGTCAAAACGCATGGAACCATTATTTGCCCCATGAAAGAACGCTGAATAATATCCCGCTTCCTTCAATACGGACGGAAGTCCTTGAAATTGATTGGCGCTGTACTCCGATAAAATAAACGATTCGTTTGTGTAAGCTGGAATAGAAGAAATCACGGAAGGAAGTGCATCCATCGATGTCCGACTATTCGCAATCGCATCCTCAAAAAACATGGATTGTGCTAAAAGCGAATCCAAGAATGGCGTGTAACTCTCCGGACTATTTGGACCGCAATACATGGTTCCAAAACTCTCCAACAAAATAAAACAGACATTCGTTCCCTTCGGCAAAAAAGCTTGCGCTTGACTGGATTGAATCGGATTGAAAATCGCATTTAGCTCCGTTTCCTCGAAGTACTTTTTATCTTCTACCCCTTTAAATCCAATGGTTTTGATAATCGTAAACGCAGAATTAAGCACAGCTGGGGCATTGGATAAACTACTGTAATTTGTCGCTTCAATGATGCCAATGGGTTTCAATTGAAATCCACCACGACCAATAATGACAAATGTTGCAACAATGAAAAGAAATCGAATCCAATTTCTTCGCAGTTTCCAGGAAATGGGTGCTGACTTTACTTTAACAAACGACCAGATGGAAAGGGACAAACTGACGATAAAAAAACCGATCAGCCACCAAAATTCAGCGATAAAATCACCAGCCAAGCTCGATGTCTCTGTATTCGTCAACATGTAAACAAAATAATCGAAACTTGTGCGCTTCGCTGTATACGAAAAGTAAGCTACATCCCACCCGTTAAAGACAAAAACCAAAAATGTTCCACAGCTAAAGAGTAACAATTTTATCCAAAACCGAAAACGTTCCAATCGCTCAGGTAAGGGTAAAAATAGCAACGCAATGAAGGGTAAGAAAAATAGTGCAATTGTCACCAAATCAAATCCAGCACCAATCACATAATCCTGAAAACCAAACGCCGGAAACTTTTTGCTATTCATTGTGACCAAAAGGATTCGGTACACGCCTGAAAACAACCAGACAAGTCCTAGTGGCAAAAAGATTTTTAGGCTATTTTTTATCAAGATATTACTTGGAGTTAGTACTTCATGATGCGATCAATGGCTTCTTTCAATCGTTCAGATGCCAAGAATTGCTTTTCTAGGGTAACCGCAAATGGAACTGGAGTGTCCATTGACGCTACACGTAAAACCGGTGCATCTAATTGCTCAAAACAGTTTTCTGTTATCAAGGCAACCAATTCTCCACCGATACCTCCCGTTAAACAGTCCTCGTGCAACACAATGACTTTACCTGTTTTATTGGCCGCTTGAAAAATCGCTTCTTTATCCAACGGCATTAAACTTCGAAGATCAACGATTTCAGCAGAAATTTCGGGATAATGAGACAGCGTTTCTGTCGCCCAATGAACTCCTAATCCATACGTAATGATGGTCAAGTCGCTACCTGAAGTAACTGTTCGTGCTTTTCCAATTTCGACGGTATAATAATCGGTTGGAATTTCTTCTTTTAAACTTCGGTAAAGAAACTTATGTTCAAAAAACAATACTGGATTTGGATCCTCGAATGCTGCATTTAGCAATCCTTTTGCATCATAAGGTGTGGAAGGATAAAGGATTTTCAGTCCTGGAGTATGGAAAAACCATGCTTCATTGCTTTGAGAGTGAAAAGGTCCAGCAGCTGTTCCTGCTCCCGTAGGCATGCGCACGACTACATCTGCATTTTGACCCCAACGCCAGTGCATTTTTGCTAAATTATTGATGATTTGATTGAATCCACACGTAACAAAATCCGCAAACTGCATTTCAACCATCGCTTTCATTCCTGAAATGGACAATCCTAATCCAGCTCCGATTATAGCAGACTCACACAACGGCGTATTTCGAACGCGGTCCTTTCCGAATTGCTCAACGAGTCCTTCCGTTACTTTAAACGCTCCGCCATATTCCGCGATGTCTTGACCCATTAGTACAAGTCCATCATGTTTCGACATGGACTGCGTCAGTGCATCTTGAATGGCATCAATGAAACGTTTCTCTTCCTTTTGACCGGTTGCTTCAATCAATTGTTGAATGTGCGGTGCAAATAAATCATCCACCTCGGTCGTTGCATTCGCCTCAATTGCTGGTTCTGCATTTGCTTCATCGAAGCCATGTTGAATTTCGGCTTTTATTTTCTCTTTCATTTGTTCAAGTTCGGATTGCGTGTACAATCCTTGCTCCAACAAAAAGGCTTCATAATTCGTAACAGGATCTTTTGTCTCCCATTCGTCTTGAATTCCTTCTGGATAGTATTTCGTTCCCGAAGATTCCTCGTGTCCACGCATACGGAACGTCATTAACTCCAATAAATACGGCTTTGGATCAACGCGGATTTCTTCATTTATTTTTCGAACGGTGCGAATAACCTCTAAGATATTATTCCCATCAATTTGAATGGCATTCATTCCATAACCAATTCCTTTATCGATGAATTGTTTGCAACGAAACTGTTCGATGGATGGGGTTGAAAGTCCCCAACAATTGTTTTCTACGGCAAAAATTACCGGTAAATCCCAAACAGCGGCAACGTTTAAGGATTCGTGAAAATCTCCTTCGGACGCCCCACCATCACCGGTAAAAACGATGGTTGACTTTTGATTCTTGGTGATTTTGTTCGCCAGTGCAATTCCGTCAGCTATTCCCAACTGTGGACCCAAATGCGAAATCATTCCCACCAACTTATGTTCTTGTGTTCCAAAATGGAAACTACGATCACGTCCCTTGGTGTAACCATTTAGTTTCCCTTGAAACTGTGAGAATAAACGATTTAATGGAATGTCACGTGTAGTAAATACGCCCAAATTTCGGTGCATTGGAAGAATGTACTCGTCC
>CALQBB020000088.1 GCA_943328715.2 Polynucleobacter meluiroseus
CCCCTGTTGGAATCACCGTGATTAAGTTCGTTTTGACTTCACCAATGGTTTTTGTCCCGCTTGACACCGCCATGTACGAACCTTTGTTCATGAGAAAGGTGTTTACATCTGTAAATCCTTGCTTCGGTAAAATAGCAATTCCTTTGGAAACCACTTTGAATTTATCCTTCTGTTTAAAATAAATGGAGGCGTTTACCGGCATGATTTTAATCAATGGAATATTCGTTTTGATGTTTGCTTCAACTGAATAATCTTTGACAGTATTTAGTTTTTGAACAACTTGTTGAATCACTACATCCGCATCAACTTCTTGAGAAAAAACGGCAAACGAATGAACGAAAAATAAAAGGGATAGAATTGCTTTCATTAGGAAGTGATGTCTTTTTTATTGAATTTGTACACTGCGATCAAAACGAGAACAATGTTGTGAATTACGAGAATCGAAACAGAATTCCGAATGGTTGTCCATGGAACTGGATCTTCAAAAAACGAACGCCAAGAAGCCATGTGTGTTGTAAAAAGGAAGGGTTTTATCGAGTCAAAGACCGAAACATCCAAGGTGCCAATAATCGTAAAGAGAATGATGATGGACATCGTACTAACGATTGGACCAATGGAATTTTCGGCAAACGCAGATAAACAAATGGACAATGTCGAAATCGTTAATAAGGCTAAATAAGCCACGCCGAAACTTAGGCCATACCTCCATAAGATATCTTGTTCCTTCAATATCACTAATCCATCGCTATTCAGCACAATTAAATCTCCGGAGCCAAACATCCATTTCCCAACGATTAACGCAAGGAATCCAAGCCATAAAGTGAGGATGAAGGTATAAACTGCTCCCGCAATGAACTTGGAAAGAACAATTTGCGTTCGCGAAATAGGTTTTGTCGCCATCATGCGAATCGTTCCCATGGCTGCTTCTCCGGATATCAAATCACCAGTCACCAAGGAAACCAAAAGTGGAATATGGACAATTAGCATTTGAAGAATGATAAACGCAATCAGATTTCCATTCAAAATATTCCCATTGAAGGACAATGTTTGTTCAAAGGATGCAGTAACAAAGGAAATAAACGATTTTCCATCCGCCTTCATAGCAAATAATATCAGTAATACAAGAAGTGTCAATGCACCAATTCCTAGGTAACTTCTTGGTTTTGCGAGAATCTTAATAAACTCGTTGTATGTATTTTTCAGTAACATTAGGATTGGATTATTTTCATGAAAAAATCTTCGAGTTTTCGTTTCGGCTCCATTGCATGAACTTCCACGCCTTCTTGAACTAAGGTTTGGTTCAAACTTGGAACAAGTTGTTTTTCGATGTTTACTTCGATGATGCGTTCATTGATTTGTTTGAAGCTGGCACTTTCAAAACGTATTTTTAGGACATTTATCGTTTTTTCCATGTCATTCACCTCGAGCTGAACAACCATTTCTTGCGCATTCAACAATTCCTTGACATCTCCTTCGATAATCGACTGACCCTTATTGATAATGACCATTCGATTCGAGATCAACTCAATTTCGGATAACTGGTGAGAGGAAAGAATAACTGTTTTATTTTGCTCTGATTTCAAACGTAAAATTAAATTTCGAATTTCAACGATTCCTTGTGGATCGAGTCCCGTTGTTGGCTCATCCAAAACAATTAAATCCGGTTGATGCAACAAGGTCTGCGCAATTCCTAAGCGCTGTTTCATTCCATGTGAAAATCCTCCAACTTTGTCTCGGTTTCGTCCATTTAAACCAACGAAATCTAACATTTCAGCTATTTCACGTTTGGAAACATCTTTCCCAGAAATGCGTGCAAAAATGGCTAAATTCTTTTCCGCGGATAAATACCGATAGAAGTCCGGCTTCTCGATGATGCTTCCAACTTTGGATAGAATTTCATTTCGGTGCTTGTTCAGGTCTTTTCCGAACAACTGAATTTGTCCGTTGTCTGGTTTGATGAGCGACAACATACAGCGAATCGTGGTGCTCTTCCCTGCCCCATTTGGACCTAGAAATCCAAATACATCTCCTTTGTTGACCGTAAAAGATACATCCTTCACCGCTTGAAAACTCCCGAAGTTTTTCGCGAGGTGTTGAACCTTTATTATTTCGGTATTTTCCATGAGTTAAAGTTACGAAATTGTTTGAGCGTTCAGCTTACTTTTTATTTGGAAAAATCTCATCTACTTTTTTGGTTCTGTACTTGAAGATTTGATCCAATTTTGGTTTGACAATAATCGGGTGAACCAGTCTTCCGAAAATCCCGAATGGAACCTCATAACTAACGATATCGGTCATTTCTACACCTCCATCTACTTCTTTAAAGTGATGTTCATGGTGCCAAATCGCATAGGGTCCTTTACGTTGCTCATCGATAAAGAATTGTCCTTCCTTCACTGCCTTAATCTCTGTAATCCAAGTCATTGGAATTCCCAACAAAGGAGTGACTTTATATTCAATCATCATTCCTTCGTACATCTTCGCTGGAAGATCGGTTTTGATGTTGAATCCCATTCCGGGAGGAGTAATTTCTTTCAAATTCCCTGGGGATGAAAAATAATCCCAACATTCCGTCATGGTTGCGGGAATAAACTGTGTGGTCTTTAATTGATACATGCATTTAAAACATGAGAATGCGAAGAATGTTCATCCAAAGAATCGAAACTTATTGAAATAATTTTTTGTTCGGTTGAGCACCCATTTTCACTTCTAACATCCCTCCACTGACAATTTGCTCGTGAGTAATAAAGGGTTTCAATAAAGGAATTCCGTTTAAACTGATGGACTGAATATAAACGTTGTTGTTTGCTTGGTTTTTAACCACCATATTAAATTGTTTTCCTTCGGGCAAATGAATGGTCGCGGATTTGACACTTGTACTCGTAAGCGCATAATCCGTTGAACCGGGAGCAACGGGATAAAATCCCAAAGCAGTAAAAATATACCACGCGCTCATTTGTCCACAGTCGTCGTTGCCTCCTAGTCCATCAGGTTTTGTTTTGTATTGCAACGGTAAAATCATCCGTGTCGTCGCTTGTGTCTTCCATGCTTGACTCGTGTAATTGTACAGGTAAGGAACATGATGCGAGGGTTCGTTTCCGTGGACATAATTCCCAATGATTCCATCGCGCATGATGTCTTCTGTCTCTGCAAAGTATTTATCCGGAAGTGACATGGTAAACAAGGAATCTAAATGCTCGATGAACCGTTTTTCTCCACCCATTAATTCCATCAAACTCTTTGGATCCTGCGGAACATACAAGGAATAATTCCAGGCATTCCCTTCGATGAATCCTTGTCCGTGTGTACTTAAGACATCAAATTCCTTTTTGAAACTTCCATCTGACATTCTTGGACGCATAAATCCAATCGAGGAATCGAATTGGTTCTTGTAAAAAGCAGCACGTTTTTGGTAAATCGCATGCAAGGAATCTTGACCTAATTTTTTGGCCATTTGAGCGATACACCAATCGTCATAGGCGTATTCTAAGGTCTTGGAAACTGAATTTCCACTTAAGTTTTCCGGAACGAATTGATAATCTAAATAAGCGCCTAATCCTTCATAAAATCGTTGGTTGGATGTTGTCACAGCCGCTTTCAGCGCACGAGAATAATCAAATCCAGGATTGCTTTTTATCATGGCATCAGCAAGAACGGAGACACTGTGATAGCCGATCATACACCAGTTTTCATTTGCGTAATGTGACCAAACGGGAAGCATGTGGTGTACACTTTGGTCGTAATGTGCCAACATGGACTCAATCATGTCCGCATTGACTTTTGGTTGAATTAAATTCAGCAAAGGATGTTGCGCACGATAGGTGTCCCACAGAGAAAAAGTCGTGTAATTCACAAATCCATTGGCTTGATGAATGCGTTGATCCAATCCTTTGTAACGGTTATCAACATCCATGTACAAGGTCGGGCCTAAAAAAGTATGGTATAGCGAAGTGTAAAACGTTACTTTTTCATCCTGACTTAAAAAGTCTGCTTGAATGATGTTCAATTTCTCATTCCATTTTTTTTGAGCATCGTCTACGTAGGACTTGAAATTCCAATGTGGACATTCTGTTTTTAAATTTAAGAGTGCACCGTCGATATCCACGGAGGATAACGCGACCTTTATGTGAACATCCGTTTCACTTCCAAATTTAAAAATGGCTTTTAATCCTTCTCCTGCCGCTTCCGGGAAATTGTGTTCAACATCAAACTTTCTCCAAAATCCATTGTAGGCAGTTGGTTTTACATTTTTAAATCCATATTCAGTAATGGGTTTTGAAAAGGAAATGGCAAAATACACCGTTCGTGATCGCGCCCAACCGTTTGTTTGACGATAACCTGTTATTAACGTATCGTTTTCCATTCGGATAAAGCACCAAACATTTTTGTCAGCATAATTGTAGATTCCATGTGTCAAATCCATCAAAACATGATTATCTTTTCCCTCTTGAAATTGATAATGATGAATTCCAACGCGCTCTGTGCACGTTAATTCCACTTGAACCTTAGGCTCATCTAAAAAAACGCGGTAAAGTCCAGCAGTCGCTTGCTCGTTCTGATGTGAAAAGCGCGATCGATATCCTTTATCCGTCTGACTTGCCGTTCCGGGATTCCATTGAATCGAACCTGAATTTGGCATGAGAAGGATGTCACCTAAATCAGAATGACCTGTTCCACTAAAATGGGTATGCGAAAACCCAACAATACTTGAGTCATCGTATTGATATCCTGCACAATAACGATAGACATCTTTTTGGTATTGTCCATTCACTAACATCGGAATGGTGTCCGTATCTGGACTCAACTGAACGGATCCAAATGGCACTGTTGCTCCGGGAAAGGTGTGTCCAGCGTTTTTCGTTCCAATTAATGGATTTACAAAAGGAATCAAGTTGCTGTTTTGCGCAAGAAGAATCGTTGGAAGAATAAAAAGAAGGAATAGAACTGTTCTCATTCAATAAAAATACAAAAAACAAAAAAAAGGCAGGATAAACTCCTGCCCTTTTATATGAATTTAGATGATTCTGTTTTTTAGATGTTCTCGATGATCATTGCGGATGCGCCTCCACCACCGTTACAAATTCCAGCTCCACCAATTTTCGCGTTGTTTTGTTTAAGTACGTTGATCAAGGTAACGATCACACGGGAACCTGAGTTTCCAAGTGGGTGTCCAAGTGCTACTGCACCACCGTTTACATCAACCTTCGCTGGATCTAGTCCAAGAATTTTCGTGTTAGCAATACCAACAACAGCAAACGCTTCGTTCAATTCCCAGAAATCAACATCTGCAACAGTCATGTTGACTTTTGCTAACGCTTTCGGAATAGCCAAGGAAGGCGCTGTAGTAAACCATTCTGGTTCTTGCGCAGCATCTGCATAAC
>CALQBB020000089.1 GCA_943328715.2 Polynucleobacter meluiroseus
ACCTTAACAGCCTCCAATTGTCAATTTCTAAATAATTTCTGCTCTTTCACGTGGTCCAACAACATCAATGTTTCCAACTGTACGTTTGATGGAAATGAAAACAACATCGTAGGTTCACCAGGAACTATAACCGATTGTATTTTCAAAAACAACACAAATGCCGTAACGGAAGCGAATGGAATTACCATCGTCAATTGTAGTTTCGAAAACAATCAAATCGGAATTGATGCATCGGGTTCTATGAGCATTAACAATTGTTTCTTTCAAGGAAATGGAACAGCGATGCGCATGGGAGATAATAGCATCATTACCAACAATCAAATTTTGAATAACGACCGAGGAATTGTAATTACCGGATGGTCACCAAATTCAATGGATATTTCAGACAACATTATTTGCAATAACACCCTGTACAATTTAGAAAATGGTACGGATAAAAATTTCGATGTGAATGCGAATTGCTTTTGTTCCTCCGATTCAACTTACATCGAAGGATTGATTTACGATGGTTACGACGACATCACTCGTGGACTTGTCAACTATGCGATTTATGACGATTCTTGTCAAAATGTTTTGGAGTATGTTGTTAAAATCGACTTGGGTGGATCAGCGAATATCGAAGCAACTTCAACAGCTGAATTCCAAGCATTTTTCATGTCAACAAATGAATTGAAATTCATCAGTGAAACAAATCAAGTCGTTCACCTTTATGATGGAATGGGTAGGAAAATCTCCACTTTTTCCCTTACAGATGGTGAAAACATGTTCAAAACTGAAACTAGTCCAGGAATACTCATGCTCGTAGGAGAAAACGGAACGAAAATGCGACTCATTCAACCATAGAAAGAGGAGCATTTCTCCTCTTTCCAATGATTTGTTTTTCTTACATCCACTTGGATAAGAACTTGTTGTAGTCCGTTCTTAATTCCGCGAAATTCTTTTCAAAGTAAGAGATAAAGTCAGACTCATTCTCATGACTATCCACTTTTCGACGATCCACTGCAACCGGATTGGCATTTACTTCTTTGACTAATCCTTTTTCATTCATTTTAATGGAATGTCCGAGTTCATCGATATTGTTTCGTTGTACAATGAATTGATTTTGAAAATGTTCCACATCCTTTAGGAAATCTGGCGCAGTGTTTTTGCCTGTTACCTCATCCAAACGCTCTTTCAGAATCGTGATTTCTTCTTTGTAAAAATCCAGTCTTTTTAACCAATCTTGGTTCTCCAAATGTTGGTCGATAATATTTGCTTTCATTGTCATGTGTTTTGTTTTAGACAAAGTTCGACCGATTCTATGCATGAAAACATGACAATAATCAAGAAGTCTTATGATTTCTAGCATGAAAAATGTCGATAAAAACATTGAATTTGATGTATCTTTGCACAAAAATCAAGCTATGTCAGAAAAAGCCGTCCGCGTTCGTTTTGCACCTTCTCCAACTGGACCCTTACACATGGGTGGTGTGCGTACAGCATTATACAATTACCTTTTCGCTAAAAAACACAATGGAACTTTTTTGATTCGCATCGAAGATACCGATCAAACACGTTTCGTTCCTGGCGCTCAAGAGTACATCATGGATGCATTGAATTGGTGTGGAATTATGCCAACGGAAGGACCTGGACTAGGTGGAGATTTTGGACCTTACGTTCAATCTGAACGAAAAGAAATGTACCGTCCTTACGCTGAAACATTGGTTTCTGAAGACAAAGCGTATTACGCATTTGATAGCGCAGAAGAATTGGTGACCATGCGTGACCAAGCGAAAGCGATGGGAATGCCCAACTGGCAATACAACAGTGTAACGCGCACTTCCATGAGAAATTCCTTGAATTTACCTCAAACTGAAGTAGCGAAATTACTTGAGGAAGGACATCCGTACGTCATCCGTATGAAGATGCCACGCAATAGAGACATCCGTTTTCATGATTTAATTCGTGGATGGGTTGTTGTTAACACAAATAACTTAGACGATAAAGTACTTTTCAAAAGCGACGGAATGCCAACGTATCACTTGGCAAACATCGTGGATGATCACACCATGAACATCAGTCATGTCATCCGTGGTGAAGAATGGTTGCCTTCTGCCCCACTTCACGTGATGTTATACGAAGCATTCGGCTGGGATTGTCCAGAGTTTGCACATTTACCATTGTTATTGCGTCCAGATGGAAATGGAAAACTTTCCAAACGAGATGGAGATCGATTAGGATTCCCTGTGTTCCCAACAAACTGGATAACCGCAGAAGGTGAATTGTATTCAGGATACCGTGAAAAAGGATATTTACCAGACGCATTCATCAACATGCTAGCCTTACTTGGCTGGAATCCAGGTACGACACAAGAAATCTTCTCACTGGAAGAATTATGTGAAGCCTTCTCTTTGGAACGCGTGTCAAAAGCTGGAGCGAAATTCGATGCGGAAAAAACAAAATGGTTCCAGCAACACTATTTGAGGTCACTAAGCAACGAAGCGATTGCCACACAACTTATTTCCGAAGGTGTGGATATGCCTCTTGATCGATTGACTGAAATCTGTGGATTGATGAAAGAACGCGCGACATTTGCTCAAGATATTTTGACAGAAGGCGCTTACTTATTTAATCGTCCAACAGAGTTTGACAAGGAAACGATTTTGAAAAAATGGAAGGATGAGACAACGAGTTACATCCAAGAATGGAGTGCCATCGTTGGGGACATTTCAACATTCACTGCGGAAGAAATTGAAAAAGCATTTAAATCCTTTTTAGAAGCAAAACAAGTTGGAATTGGTGCTGTACTATTGCCTTACCGTTTGTGTGTTACAGGTGTTGGCGCTGGACCGGGAATGTTCGATATTTCAGCGTTCTTAGGTAAGGACGAAGTCTTGGCGAGACTTGCTTCTGGATTAACTGCCATACAAAATTTACGTGATGAAGCAAGTCATTGAGGTTAATGGAATACAATTGTATGCGCACCATGGATGTCTTCCTGAAGAAGCACTCATTGGTGGACATTACATTGTTGACATAGCTTTATTGACCGACTTTCAGTCAGCTGCGGAAACAGACGAACTGAATCAAACCGTTGACTACGTTGCCATCAATCAAATTGTCAAAGAGGAAATGGCCATTCGTTCCAAATTAATTGAACACGTCGGAGAACGGATTAATCTGCGTATCCGTCAAGAATTGAACGGAATTCACCAATTACGTGTGAAGATCACCAAATTAACTCCACCCATCAACGGTGATGTTAAAAACGTGGCCATCATCATTAGTGACTTGGAAGTGTATTGAAAAACGAAACAAGTTTTTCGATCGCTCTAGCTCGGTGACTGAATTGGTTTTTTTCGCTCAAAGACATTTCTGCAAAACTTCGTGATTCCCCTTCTGGAATGAAAATTGGATCATAACCGAATCCTTCTGACCCCGTTTTAACAGTGGCAATTTGTCCATGTACAAGTCCCTCAAATTGATGTTCTGCGCCTTCCCAAAATAAGGTAATGACTGTTTTGAATTGTGCCGAACGATCCGAACTACTTTCCAATTCCTTCAGCACTTTATTCATGTTATTGTCCGAATCTCTCTGTTCACCTGCGTAACGGGCAGAATGCACACCAGGACGTCCATTCAAGGCAAAAATCTCCAAACCGGTATCATCCGCAAAACAATTTTGTTCAAATTTCTCATGGACAAAACGTGCTTTAAATTGAGAATTACCCTCAATCGTCGCTTCATTTTCTGGAATCTCATCGAGATATTGGAGGTCGGAAAGCGTTTTTATTTCTATCCACGAGGGAAGAATGCTTTGAATTTCCGATGCTTTGTGGGCGTTGTGACTAGCAAAAATAAGTTTCATGTATCAAAAATAAGAAATGTATCCAATGTGTATTTTACCCGAATTCAATTGAACTGGATTGTTAAATTCCTTGCCTAGTGCATAGGCCAATCGAAAAATACCCAAATTCGTTCCAGCTGAAATACCAAAACCGAATCCGTAAGGCTGGTCTTTCACATAATTCACGGAGGTGTTTTCATAAAATCCCTGATTAAAAAAAGCGAAAACGGCAGAATTCTGATCGAGTAAAAATCGGTATTCAAGGGTCAATATGGCTTTCGTCGTAGCATAGATGCTTTCCTCATTAAATCCACGCAAGGAATTGGTTCCGCCAAAACGGTAAAGTTCATTTTGATAAATACTCGGTGCGTGATACGTATCCAACTCTAGTTGGGTGAGGAAAGTCATCCTTCCTGCCAATGGTTGAAAATAAGATACCGAAGCATGTGTCTTCCAAATAGATGCTGAATTTTGTTCCATTTTCCGCTCGCCAAGTTGACCCTCGAGGAAAACCGAAAACCCTTTTCTAGGATTTGGGATGTAATCGAGTTTTCGTTGAAACAACACCAATCCGTAACTATTCGTTTTTAAATTCGCCAATTTGCTAAACATTGGATTCGCATTGCTTTCTGAAATCACAGAGGAGTTTACGAAATAATAATTCGCGCGCAATTGCCAACCATTCTGAAACTGAAATTGAACCCCCAATGAGGATTTGACATCTAAAAAACTAGAGTCTCGTTTATACAACTGAAAATCACCGATGACTCCGAATGGGGATTTAAATAAGTAGGGAACGATCAAACTACTTTGTAAAGCCTGTGTTCTCGGCTGAATACTCTTCCACGCAAATTGAAACGATTCGTTGTGCTTTACAGAATTAATTAGCTTCAATTGCATATCGCCTGTAAAGGCCAAGGCATTCGTCACCGGATTCGGTTGAAATCCAATGATTCCTTGTGCTGAACTTGCTTTCACTCGTTCGAGGTAAACAAAAAGCTCTGCGCCTTTGGAGGTGAAAAGAACTTCACACTTTTTCTTTAAGGCAAAAATCCCCGTTTGAAGGACACGTTGTTCAATGCCATTCAATAATGCTTCGTTGTATTCATCATTCAATCGAATACCGATGATACTTTGCAAGGTATTCGTTGAAACTGGTAAATCATTCTTTAGATGTATTTCTATCCACGTATAATATGGACCGCTTTCCACGACAAGTTCGGCATCGATGACATGTGTTCTTGTCTCGATGTGTTTTAGGTAAACCCGGCAAAATGGAAATCCATGATCTAGGTGATCATTCAACACACGGTTCATAAACTGAACGTACCTGGCAGGACTCATTCCTTGGGTTTCCTTTCGAATACTTCGTTGTGAAGGGAAAATCCGTTGTAGCATTTTTTCCGCACTGTCGTTTAACTGAAGATTCAGTCCTGTGTATTGATCTCCAAGAGTTACGAGGAAGGAATCACAGACATCAGATGTTTGACGCAATTGTATGTCGCACAACAAATATCCTTTCTCAATG
>CALQBB020000090.1 GCA_943328715.2 Polynucleobacter meluiroseus
AACGACTAAACGGCACGACATACTTTTTGAATTTTTCGCGTCCAGAGTTGAACATGCGCACTTGTTCGCCCACCAAGCACATCACTAAAAGACGCGGTTCCACACCTGTCATGCGCGCCACGGAGTCGATCGCGTGTTTGTCGTGTGCAACTGCTTTACAGAAATCTTTCCACGCCTGTGAATGCGCCCACGGATACAAGGTTTTCGATTGCTTGCTGCGGTAATGATTGATTTTCGCAAATTCTCGTTGCAGGTATTTGTCCTTTTTCAACAGTAATTGAATCGCATCCAACATGCGCGCAGCAATGCGGACATCCTTCGATTTTTGATAAGCCGAAAGAATGATTTCTGCGTTCATCGGATGTCGGTGGGAAAGCACACCGAGTTTTTGAAAAACCCGTGCTTTCAAATACTGTTCATTGGTTGAATCCAAATGCTGGCTATAGCTTGCCGAAACTTTATCGAAATAACGGTTATTGATGTCCACGTCCCCTTTTTCATTGGTCCATTTCATTTTCACCGCCAGCGCAGTAAACATCAAGAAAAGCGCCATTAAAGCAAGGAGATGGATGGCAACTTTGTACGAAATAAGTAGGTATTTTTTCACAGTATTTTCAAAAAGTGTTCGAAATTAAGTTATTGTGGTGAGATTGAAAAATAAATAGGCTGAAGAGGAATAAAAAGTAGTTGTTTCTCGTGTGAAGCATGTCAAAATGCTTTCGGGAATTATAGGGATTTCACGTTTCAGACAGATCTCATCCTTCGCGAGTATTTATAGAAGAAAAGCACCTATTTTCCTGACGAAAATCCAACAATTGCTCCCCAATTTCAATACCTTTATCCCTCGTTACAAATCTACTTTCCATGAGCAACATAACCATCACAGACAACTTAACCCTTCCTTGCGGAGCAACCATAAAAAACAGAATTGGAAAATCTGCCATGAGTGAAAACATGGGATCGAAGGGATTTTTGTCGAACCGTTCGTTTCATACCTTGTATGGACGTTGGGCGGATGGTGGAACGGGCTTGCTGATTACCGGAAATGTGATGGTGGACCAACGCGCTTTGGGTGAGGCACGGAATGTGGTCATCGAAAAAGGAATCAAGGATCCAAGTTTGAAAGGATGGGCGGAAGCCGGTAAGAAGCATCAAACGCACATTTGGGTGCAGTTGAATCATCCGGGAAAACAGTCGCCAAAGTTTTTGAGTGCTGTTCCGGTGGCACCTTCAGCGATTCCCTTGAAGAAACCCTTGAATCGGGTATTCAATACGCCAAGAGCTTTGAGTGATACGGAAATCATGGACATCATCGAGCGTTTTGCGTATGCAGCGAAGGTGTGCAAGGAAAATGGATTCACTGGCGTTCAAATTCATGGTGCACATGGATACCTCGTGAGTCAGTTTCTTTCGCCTACACATAACCAACGCACGGACAAATGGGGTGGAAGTATTGAAAATCGCATGCGTTTTGTCAGTGAAATCTATCAAGCCATTCGTGCGGAAGTTGGTCCGGAGTTTCCGGTCAGCATCAAGTTGAATTCTGCGGATTTCCAAAAAGGCGGATTCACCAAGGAGGATTCGATGGCAGTGGTGAAACATTTGTCGGACCTAGGAATGGACCTCATTGAAATTTCTGGTGGGACCTACGAAACACCGGTCATGACTGGAACCAATGTCAAGGAATCCACGAAAGTCCGCGAGGCATATTTCTTGGAATACTGCGAAGAAGTGCGAAAAATCGTGAAGTCCCCCTTGATGCTTACTGGTGGATTTCGATCCTCGCAAGGAATGAACGATGCCTTAGCAACTGGCGTCTGCGACATGGTGGGAATTGCGCGTTCCTTGGCAATTAATCCCGAATTCTCCAATGAATTACTTTCCGGAAAGGACGCCAAAAGTTTAGTCAAACCGTTAAGCACCGGATTCCTATTTTTGGACCGTACTTTCCCACTGGAAATCGTCTGGTACACGGATCAAATCCACCTCTTGGGAAAAGGTCAAGATCCAAACATCCATCGATCGCCGTTACGTTCGGTACTAGGAATGGTTTGGGAATTAGGAATAAATGTCTTGAAGAAGGTGAGGGGGTGAGAAGCAGAAACAGAGCGGAGAGCGATAGCGGAGAAACAGAAAGAGAAACAGAGCGGAGAAACAGAAAGAGAAACAGAGCGGAGAAACAGAGCGGCGAAAGGTCTGAAATATCGAACTTGTTGAGGGAGGATTTGGATAGTGTTGCGATGCAATTAGAAAAGTGAATTATATATACATGAGAACGTCATCATGTATAAATATGCTTAATATGTTTACTTGATAAAAAGATAATGATCAGATGTTGTCATTTAGGATTTCGCAAACATAATGAGTTGTCTGTAGTCATGACGATCAGCTATTTTAATGGCATTGATGTATTCTTTTCTTTTTTCGTTTGATTTCACTAAACTAGAACCGCCCCATGTGAGGAAAGGTTCATTGTAAAGCTTTTCCATGATCAAATCTGCCATTAAGCGAGAATGCCTTCCGTTGCCATTAGCAAAGCAATGAATACTCACGAGTTGATGCTTGAATCTGACCGCAACTTCGTCTGGCGAATATATTTGGTTTTCATACCAATACATTGCATCATCTAATAATTGTTTGAGCTGAACTGGAATCAGGTAACTTTTAATCCCTAAATTCTTTTCGGATGTTCTGAAAGAACCGGCCCACTTCCAAACCTCACCGTACATTCTTTTATGTAAATCTTTGATGAACTTCTCTGAAAGCAAATCTTTGGGTTGGATTTTTTTACCAAATGTCCATTGAATGGCCTTTTCTATGTTAAATTGCTCAAACTCGTCAAGCTCTTCGCGGGTTGTGATAGACGAAATCTTTAATCCGTCCAATTCTTCTTCGCTTAGAGGCGTCTGACCGTCAAGATAATTGATTTCTAATCCCATAAATATTTCGGCATGTCAAATTTAATTTCCGATGTTTTCTGTGCAATTGCTTGTTCAATCCGCTCTTTTGAATTTTGTTGATCTTCTAAGGTCATTGTGGTATTGGTCCTCATGACAATTTCAGTTGCTATTTCTTTCGCGCGATCTTCAATCATTTGTTCCAAGCTGCCACTTTTAGCTACAAAGCCATATACCAATTTCAAGTCCAGCGCATTTGCTGCATCTTTTAAAGCATTTAAGGTAATTGAACCATTTGCTTCGCGATCTTCTATTTCTTTAGCGCTTTGAGCAGAAATTTTTAAACGACTCCCTAATTGCCGAAAAGACATTTTCAACGAGGTTCGAACGGTGTTTATCCATCCTTTTGCAGGGATAACATTGGACGTTAACGGTTTAAACACCGCTAATTTCTTATCAGTTTGCTGTATGAGCAATTGTTGCTTAGTGTTTTTCATAAGGCTATAACCTGAAAATATTATACAAATATAAGGCTATAACCTGAAATAAAAAATAAAATATAAGGGTATAGCCTTAAAAATATATAGCATCAATAAAATGACCCAGTACCCAATCTTTATCGATTGTTGATTTAGGCACCTGCTGCATTTCTGCTTTTTGTTCTATTTCCTTCTTTCTAATCATTAATATTGCTTGTTACACATCTGGAGAATATCCGCTTCTGTAATATTCAAACGTAGTTTCCATTTGCTGTTGAATACACCTTCATCGAGTCCGAAAGGATCCATTAATACATAACGTGGATTTACCATTGTTTCTGCAAATTTCAAAAAGCGTGAAAGTTTCTTTTTTTGCAATAATTCAGCAAGAAAAGCGATTCTTTTTATTGCGGACAGATTGTTTATTGCTTTACAAGATTCAATGAGTTTGTCCTGATCTAGTTCAGCTTCGTTGAAGGCACGTATTAACTCTGAATAACCTCCTGAATACTGTGGTAAATCGAAACAATCAACAATTGTCTTTTCTATGGTTGTAATATCATATCGATGATTGCCGAAGCCTTCATTCTGGACATTCGTTCTTTTTCTTGGATTTATCTTCACGAACTGATAGGGTACGCCAAACACACTTTTTTCACTTTTCACCTTCGTCGTTTGAATAAAGACGGTATTAGGAAATTGTTCGGTAAGACCATGTGTGTTCAAGGCAGACCAATAGGCAATTACTCCATCTGAAACCAAATGACATCCAATTACTTTTTCATCTCGATAGTTCGTTCTGCAGTATTTTCCTCGCTCAATTCTTGACAGAAATTCTTTCTTAATGAGATTTTCTAATACCTCATTAAGGTTCAAAAATTCATAGTCCATTGTTTTTTCGATCGAATCGATGTTGAAAATATCAATTTCAAATTCATCCAATAGGCGAATGAATTGTTGCTGGTCCTCCAGTAGATTCTTCGATAAATATCTTCTAGCCATTGTTACATCTTAAGAAAGGATATGTGGTAATATATGGGACATATCCTTAATAGAAATGTAAAGGTAAAATAATTTCGATTATATTTCTAACTTTTATTTTACCAAATATAAATGATTGAAATTATTCCAGTACTCATCCGTAGTGTTTTCCTCGTTTAGCATCATTTGTTTGGCAATAATAATTTTTATTAGGAAATAAATCTCTTAAATCGCGATGTTAGGCAAATGAAAATAGCTGGTTAGTATACTCCGTTTTGGGGTGGTCAATATGTCCGTTTTTTCCACTTTGCTTTCACTTCTTCGGTTTCTGAACCTTCAATGGCGGATTATATTTTGGCGCGTTTGGCGGGGCAACTCTACGGCGCTTATCTAAATCACCGTTGTCTGTTTTGGGTTTTGGTCCAGTTTTAATTGCTTTGATGGTCAACATAAGTTCTTTTTATTAGTGTAATTAATTGACCCTAAATTAAACAATCACAAAACAAAACTTTTCCTTAATAACGTCACCGTTTTAACAAGGGGCTTGGCCAAAAAGCAAGCACAGTATAGAATTCTTAATTAGAATAGGGGAGGAGAGGTTTGGGGAAATTACGTATATGTACGCTCATAAATAGTACATGTACTACGAAAAAAGAACAGGGTAGTTATTTAGATTGAACCGATTATCAAAGAATCTTAACGCAATGAGCGTTTTCCACGTTATAGTTTATTTAGTAAAACGCCCCGTTTATTTTGTTTTGATGATATGAAATTCTAAATTCCGGTTGTTTTCACCAGATTTTTCCTGAATTCCCAAATAATTCCCTTGATTTTACCGCAATATTCCAGTTTTATCTTGGAGTGAAAGTTATTTTACTTGAACTTTCGGGTAATTTTATTTTTTTTATTTGAAATTATAAGTAATCAAAAAAAAATTAAGCAGTGAAATTTCTATGTGAACAAATTACGAAGCCATTTTATTTTTAAA
>CALQBB020000091.1 GCA_943328715.2 Polynucleobacter meluiroseus
ATCACCATCCATTCCGGATAACATGGTATAGCTTCCATTAACGTTTGCGAAGTATGCAGGTGTTGGAACAAGCAACTTTTGAAGATCCAACGCAAAGGTTACTTTGTTGTAATCGTCAAACTCTGCTTCAAAAGCATTGCCAATTTTCAAATTCATCGGAATAAAATCGCGTTTTGACAATTCCGAATAAGCCACTTTATTTCCAAGGTTGTTCAAGGTTGTAGCAAAGGTGTACGTTCCATCAGTATTTCCAATTTTCGCATCATCGTTTCTATACGTAATGGAGAAATCTGCCGCTCCAACGACTCCCGCTTTTGTATTTACTCCACCAACGGTCAAACCGCCAGTTAAATTCGAATAGGCAAACTTCCCATTAATTCCAATGCTTAATTTCTTTGCCAAACGGAAGGCATAAGCTCCTGTTAATTCAAATTCACTTGGTTTATCGTCACGAAGTACATTTCCACTTACGTCCGTAAAGGTAATTTCACCTAAACTAAAATAGCGCAATGAACCGCCGATGGTATGTATTTTATTGATGCGATAGTATCCAGCCAAATAAGATAAACTGATATCATTAGTTAATTGACGTAACCAAGGAGTGTAGGACAAACTTAATTCGGACTTCTCTTTAGCGAAGCTTAGCATGGAAGTATTCCAGTAGACAGAAGTAGAAGTTGGACTTAAAGCAGTTCCTGCATCCCCCATTCCACCTGCCCTAGAATCTGGTGTGATTGCCATAAATGGCAGGGCAGTCGTAATGGTATTTAATTGCAAGTCATTGTCCGTTACACCTGATCCCCCACCGTTCGGTTGAGCATAGACAAGAAAAGAAGAATAACAGAATGATAAAACGATAAAAACGTGCTTCATAAATAACAGTACTTAATGGTTCGTAAATATACGAAAAACTAGGTTTTTTATTGTGGCATCACTTCAAAATAACCAATTTCTCTGTTTTTTCTGCTGTTTGACCGTCGATATTTTTCACTTTTAAGCGATAAACGTACACGCCTTTTGCTAATTGATCTCCAAAATCATCCTTTCCATCCCATTCGATTCCTTCAGATCTAAATCCTTGGGTTTGGACTTGTTGCTGTATCGTTTTAACAAGTCTTCCAGAAATCGTGTAGACCTGAACTTGCACATCAAGTTGGTTACACGATTGATTGTGCTCAAACATAAACTCTGTGCGTGTGGTAAATGGATTCGGGTAATTGTATACATGATCCAAAACAGGAACTTCCTTTTCCTGAACGATAAAATCAATTTTTGCTGTCCCTGAATTATTATTTACATCCCAAACTTTCAATTCAAGTGTGTGTTTTCCTTTTGACAAGCCTTGAAGTTGGTACCTCACCTCTCCGTTTTGATAATCATTCAGTCCAGCAGAATAAAAATCATTCAAAACAAATGGATTACTCGATTCACCATCTAGCACAGCCACGATGTCGTGACCGATTCCATTTCCAACCGTATTAATTCCGTTTTCATCAAAAACTTTGGCAAACAAAACTGGATTTGCATCGGTAATACTTCCCGAAATGAACGCTTCGTCATTCATGAACAATTGAATAGTTGGCGGAATTGCGTCATTGAGTCCATTTGGATTAATGCCTCCAATGATGATCATCGTATCAAATCCCTGTGCATCGGTTATTGCACTATTACCGTAGTAACTAATTTTTCCTAATCCATAATTCAATGCGATGTCCTTTGGCACGATGAACTCAAAATCAAAATATCCATTGACAATACTTGCTTTTCCGCGGTATATTTTATTTCGCTGTTGTTGAAAGCTCAACACTTGCGGTGGATCTTGTCCAAGAGTTTGTTGGGTTTTAAACTTGTCGAAAATCGTAGGTGTCAACTCACCATTCCATGTGTTCAAGACTGCTCCATTCCAATCTTCCATGTGTCCTTTGATTCGAACTTTACTTAAGGCATTGATGGTGTCAATTTGAACTTGTGGACTAATACCATTGATGCTATCTGTTACGATGCGGTATCTCGGGAGCGCAATGCGTAAAGCTGGATCTCCAATCAAGGTAAAACTTCGTTTATTACCGCTTGAACCCGAATTGTTCTTTGTTAACATGGCAATTTCACCAAATGTTTTTGGAACGCCAGCGGCATCTCTTTCAAACACCTGCTGATAAAAAGCGTCGCCCGTCACTTCGTTTACAGTAATAAAAACAGCTCTAGTTGTTGTCATCAAGGCAATGGATGATCCGGTTGGATTCAAAAATGCCCATTCGCCAGCGGACACCCGTTTTGGATCATCGTACCGAGTGAATTCACAAGTCGCAGAGACGAATAGGTTCAGTGCGTTGATGTTATTCCATGATTGAATTTGCGGGATTGTTACAATGCGCTCCTCTGCCAATCCAACCTCTCCTCCATGTCCAACGTAATTAATCATCAAAATACCTCGTTGAACCCTGTCTGTAATCGATTCAGACAATGCAGGGAAACGTATTCCACCAGTGGAGATCACCATTGGAAAGGCGTCCATGTACAGTTTTTCACCATTCATTTCACGGTGATTCAATTTGACATAATTGTATTGAGGCTCTGCATTGTCTTCGATAAATTGATTCGATGGGTCATTATCAGCGATTTGAACAAATTTCAGTCGCCAATCACCAAATGTTGAACTCAAGTCGGTTGAACCCAAGCAGCAAGATGCGTTATTTGGATAAAGGTTTGAACCATTTTTTAGGTAATGTTCGACTTTGTCCACTTGTTGTTTCGCTTGAATATTATCACTTACGATAAAGCGTCCAACACCAATATCCATCAAGTCTGTACTTGCAAATCCTTCATTATCACCCAGGATCCCAAAGTAATCATCGGAAACGAGTGCGTTAATATGATCTTCACTGATAACTGCCTGATAAGTTGGGATGAAATTATTGTTGTTGTCCAAACGGTTTTTCGGGTCATACGTTCCATCACCGAACAACAATAAGTATTTAGGTTTTGTGGTCGGATCGTTTTGTAGGGCTCGATCATAGAACATTTTCGCAAACATTCGAATGGCCGTTGCATCCTGCATTCCAGAACTAAACTCATTGTATACTTCCATGACGTTTACAACATGAACAGATAACCCTTCCGCACGGTGCAGTTCCGCCAATCTGTTCGCTTGAGAAAGAAAATCAGGATGAGATACAATTAAGTAATCCGCTTGCTCTAGTCCATGAAGATCTTGATTATTCACTGCCCCAACTCTATCTGGAGTAAAAAATGAACTTCCATTAGATGCGACAAACTCTTTCAATCCACCGTCAGCCTTAAACGATTTATAGTTACCATTTGATGTAACAAACATTTTTTTAGGGACATGTTTATCCGTAACATCCCAAACAAATCCACTTGTTGGCAATCCCGTTATATCATACGATACCAATTGATTACCCGGTATATTCTTCACCCTAAATCCAAATTGCGTTCCATAAAAAACCAATTTTCTTTTGGTGCTTAGGAAGATTCTATCCAGGTAAGTTAATGTTAGTGGTGATTGACGTGTTACACTTAGTTTCAATGCTATGGAAGATGGCGGATTATTCATGGAAAATTTGTATTCACCCCTTGAAAAGTCCAATGAATTGATAGGTAAAATGTTTGAGAATAAATTCTGTCCGTTGACACTGGCTTTCATTGTATTCAACAAGTTATTATTGGGACAATTTGAAGCAATATCTAATTTAAAGTCCAGTTTTACGGTGTCCAAGTTGGGTATTGAGAAATTAAAAGTTCTTTCTAATTCCACGTCGAACAATTCCCCATACCATCTTTGTCCTCCTTCGACAAGGTTCACTTCATCATTTTCATAACTTTCTCTAAAGTCATATGAACTTATGGTTGTGTCAGCAGGATTATCATTTTGAACTTCTGTTTGAATACGCAAAGGCGCTTGGTTTCCATTAATGTTAATGAAATATGTCGATACATCGCTATAAATATTTCGGATTTGCACATAGGGGAAAACTGTTTCCGTGCTAGACCAACGGTGAGGTCCCCAAGCATGAAATAAAACGTAATCATTATCATTAAACACACCATCAGATTCTCCTTGAATGTATATCGCATTTTCTGCTAAATCATCCGTTCTAGGAACGTTGTTTTTCTCTGGAAGCAAACCATCACCATTGCCATAGATGTGTATGTGCGCTGGATTTAATCCTGTGGTATTAATTCCACAAGACTCTAAGAATGCTTTGTCGATTTTATAAATACCATCCTTCGCTACAGAGATTTTGTACCAAGTTCCGGATCCAGATTTCATTGCCGAATTTTGAACGAAATCCTTCTGATTGAAACTCAAGGATGGACTAAGTTGGTAGGAAAACTGTACTATTCGCTCGTAGTTTCCATTTCTCAAACGAACAGGAACGGCATGAATGACAACAAATGGAAGCCCAGCCTCTTCATTTACGGACGCTTCGATTAAATAATCCTCCGCAACTTGAACGAAAGCTGCTTTGTAATAGGTCAAATCTGAACTTGGAATCTGTTCCGTAACGATGTCAGAAATCACTACTTTTTGTTGTGATGAATTCGTTTTTGTTTTACTAAAAAAATAGGGAAGTCCATTATCGACTCCTTGATTCTCAATAAAACGAAGGGGATAAACTTTTCCTTCTACCTCATGACTATGCGTTTCAGACCACTTCAAATCGACTTTCACGACTTGAGAAAAAGAAGCGTTTGCAGTAAAAAGAAGAAGGAATAAGAAAATAATTCGGTTCATGTTCATGTTTTTTCAAAGATTGTGTAGAAGAAAAACGTCAATATATTTATTTTATTTGAATAATTATTCGATATTTGTAACCTTTCAAACCTAAACTACGTTGAGATTGTTCGTGCTAAAAACAAAGTTTGTGAAAACATTCGGAACTCTAGTCATTGTCATAGCAAATATATTTGTTGTTTCAATGTCAAATAATTCTTGGTCTCAGGACCCTACATTTACTCAGTTCTATTCGAATCCTGTGTATTTGAACCCTGCCCTTGCGGGAGCAACTGGTTGTCCAAGAATCGCCTTAAACTATCGTAATCAATGGCCGCAACTGACCGGTAACTATGTTACTTACAGTGCAGCGTTTGACACCTATGCAAAAAACGTTTCAGGTGGAATTGGTTTAATTGCGATGCATGACCAGCAAGGACAAGGTACCATTCAAACATCGATGATTGGTGGAATTTACTCCTATAATCTAAAGGTGAATAGAAAATTCTCATTGATGTTTGGAGCAAGAGCCGCATACTATCAGAAATTTTTAGATTGGGATAAATTGACGTTTGGTGATATGATTGATCCAA
>CALQBB020000092.1 GCA_943328715.2 Polynucleobacter meluiroseus
CCAGTGATTCCGTTAATTGAACCTGTCGGTAATGCGGATAAACTTCCACCTTGACAAATTGGATTCACTGCGGCAAAGGTCGGCGTCACTTGCGGATTGACCGTAATCGTTAGGGACGCTGATGTGGCACATTGTCCAGCGGAAGGAGTAAAAGTGTACGTCGTTGTTGCTTGATTATTCAAGGCTGGACTCCACGTTCCGTTGATTCCATTCAGTGAACTTGTTGGCAACGCGGATAAATTCCCACCTTGACAAATTGGATTCACTGCGGCAAAGGTCGGAGTGACTTGTGGATTGACGGAAACGATCGTCGTACTTACGACTGTACAAGGTCCTTTGGTGGCGGTTATCGTATACGTGATGGTTTGAATTTGAGTGGTGTTATTCGTTAATGTTTGATTGATTGAAGCTCCACTTCCACTGGAAGCACCACTGATCGTTGGGTTTGAACTCACGGTCCATTGAACAGTTGTTCCTGCAGGAATGGTATTCATCAAGGGAATGCTTGTGCTGGTATTACTACAGATTGTTTGAGTAGCTGGATTGATCAAAACGGGCGGGGCAGTCACTTGAATATTAACAAACTCGGTTGCTTGACACCCAAATTGATCTAGTCCATTCAGAATTCCAAGAAAATTACCAGGATTCGCATAGTTAACGGTGATTGGACCGGTTCCAGTAGCGGTGGTGGAACTTGCTCCATTTGAGAAAATCCAATTTAATCCACCCGCAACATTTGTCGAACCGGTCGCATTATACGTTACGGTGCTCCCTTGACAAATGTTTGTACTGGTGTGATTCAGAATGGGGTGCGGACCCAAAAATGTACCTGGATTGTTTGTGTTTCCCGTATTGAAGCTCAAGGTAAATCCGGTGCTTGCACTAAAGTTATTGATGAGAATGGCATATGAAACGCCCGCGACCATGTTAATGTATTGACAGTACGCATTTTCACCTGGATCACAGTTTGGCCATTCGTCGATGTCAAGGTCGATAAGATTTAATCCGGTTGAACCTACACTATTTAGACAAGAAGACGAATTACATCGAATTGCTGTCCGGGGTCCGCACGCATTCGTTCCTGAAAGCTGATACAAGATAAAATCAATGTCGTCATTTGCATTGATGGGCGTGATGTCAAAAGTCAAGGTCCCACTTGTTTGACAAGTCCATTTAAACCACGAAGAATTTCCTTCATCCGGACCCCAAACATCTAAACAAGTTCCCGGTTCTGGCTCATCGTTGTCGAGTCCACCACCACTTAAGGACGCTACACTCACCGAGTTTTGATTACACAAATAAGCCGCACCACCACAATCCGCACCTGGATTAATGGATGGTGTATAGCAATTCGCACAGAGGATAAAAGATCCCTGATAACTTGGCAATGAACTTACTCGAATGAAATAGGTCGTTCCTGGCGCGAGTGCACCTTCGTATAGCTGTGTGGAACCGGCTCCAATTGTTCCAGCTGAACATCCAAGTTCAAAAAGTAAAGAGCAATTTCCTGAATAGAGAGCAATATTTGGCGCAATCATGCTTCCACCGCTACCGCTACCATTCACGGAAATCAATACATCTGTTCCTGTTGCAATGAATTGGAACCAAACATCTTGTGTCGCGGTTGTTGGCCAACAAGTGGGAAGTGTAGTTAATCCAGTGGTCGCACCGACATTTGTGAAATTTAAATTCGTCGAGCAAAAATTACTCACATTCGGTAAGTAAGTCGCAGAAAGACAGTCGTCTCCTTGTCCATAAGCCGGGCTCATGAAAAGTAGAAAAAAGACTATAAATCGCACTGTTTTCAAGCGGTTTTCAATTAGCAGTTGAAGTTAATGAATATCAAACATTTAAAAAAATTTAAGTTGCTTTTCTCGTGTTTTTAACCTAGCTTTAACTACCTAATTGAAGTTATGCAAGTATATACAGGACCTTGGACAAAAGCGGAAGCGGCTCATTTACTGAGAAGAACAACTTTTGGCGCGACAAATCAACAGTTATTGTCCGCAGTTTCGAATGGCATGAGTGCTACCGTAAATTCCATTTTGCAAATTCCGATTTCGGGTGAACCTTTGGCATACGATGCTGGGGAGACCATTGTCCCACAGGGTAGTTCTTGGGTAAATGCCGTTTATCCGGCTAATCAAACACAAAATCAACAAACGGAAAATGCACGATTTAAGTCCTTGGGTGCATGGATTGCCAAAAATATGAACCAAGAGCAATTGTGCATTGCAGAAAAAATGGCCTTCTTTTGGCAAAATCACTTTGGTGTGACAGCTACGGCAGAATCCAGAGCCATGTATCACTTTTTAGCGTTATTGCGTCAAAATGCACTTGGCAACTTTAAGCAACTTATTAAAGATGTGACGATTGATCCAGCCATGTTGTTGTTCTTAAACGGAGCGACAAACAATGTATTCTCACCAAATGAAAATTACTCTCGCGAATTACTAGAATTATTTTCCATTGGAAAGGGGAATCAAATTGCTACGGGGGATTATTCTACTTACACAGAAACAGATGTGGCCGCCGGAGCAAAAATTCTCACGGGATATACCGTTACAGGAATCAGAAGCAGCACGGAAACGCAAGCATTGGCGATTTTTAATCCCATTTTACATGACAATGCCAGTAAAACGCTTTCGTATCATTTCAATAATCAAGTAGTTGCTGGAGCCGGAGCAACGGAATACGCGAATTACATCGACGTGATTTTTGCTCAACCTCAAGTGGCTAAATACATTTGCGCGAAGCTTTACCGCTATTTTGTGAATTACGATATCACACCAACGATTCAAACGGATGTAATTGATGTTCTCGCACAAACCTTCATCAATAGTAACTTCGAAATCTTACCGGTCATGCAGCAATTGCTGACGAGTGATCACTTTTATGACATGTCGGTGCGTGGTGCCATCATTCGAAATCCATTGGAAATGATCATGGGCGCCTTGAATCCAACCCAAACCATTCCAAATTTTGGATTGGTGGGAGATTACCAAACCTACATTTCTATCTATTATGTAGCGGATACCATGGGACAATCGTACATCATTCCACCAAGTGTCGCAGGGTGGACCGCCTACTATCAGGCTCCTGCGTTTTCAAAACTTTGGATCAATTCCACCTATATAAAAAAACGTTTTGACATCGTTTCGGCCATTGTATATACTGGAATTCCAATTGGAACCAATGTACTCAAGATGAATTTACTTGGATTTTTAAATGGCTTGTCTAATCCGTCAAGTGCACCTCAAGTGATCGATGATATTTGTGATGTATTCTTTCCAAAAGCTATCGATGTAATGGATAAGTTGACCTTGAAATTGATTCTAACCGGTGGACTTCCAGATTTCGAATGGACGATTCAATATACCGATTATGCGAATGATCCTACGAATACCGTAGTGTCCAATCCGGTGATGCAACGCATGCAAGCAGTGATGAACGTGATTTTAAAAATGCCTCAATTCCAAACAATCTAACGATGAAAAGAAGAGACTTCCTTAAAAATGCTTCCTTAGCATCTTTATCCCTGCCGTTTGTTTCGAATGGATTTTCCATGCAAGCGATTTCAAAAGAATTGTTTGAGTATTCAAAAAATGCGGAGGATCGTGTCCTTGTGCTCATTCGCATGAATGGAGGAAATGACGGACTAAATATGGTCTTTCCCATTGATCAATATGCGAATTTGATGGTGCAACGTCCAAATATTCTGATTCCGCAAAATCAATTGTTAAACTTGACGTCCGATGTTGCGCTCCATCCAAAGATGACGGGAATGCAGGACATGTTCAACAATGGAAAACTTTCCATCATTCAAAATGTGGGCTATCCCGAAGCGAATCGATCGCATTTTCGATCCATGGACATATGGACAACAGGTGCATTAGACATTAATCAAACGAGCGGATGGTTGGGACGTTATTTTGATAGTACGTATCCAAATTTCCCTGCTGATTATCCAAATGCAAATTTCCCTGATCCATTCGCTATTTCGATGGGCTCTGAAGTTTCATCAACGTGTCAAGGATTGATGGGAAACTTTTCACATGCGGTAAATGATCCGTTTAATACATCAAATTTACTTTTGACAAGTGTGACAAATGACGGAACGTATTACGGTTCCCATATCGAGTACATTTCGACATTAATCAATCAAACCAATGAATACGGAACGGCAATAAGTTCATCGGCAAACGCGGGGAATTCATTGTCCAATTTATACGATCCACTGAATCCATTGGCTGTTCAGTTGAAGTACATTGCTCAGATGATTTCAGGTGGATTAAAAACGAAAGTGTACATTGTGAATATTGGTGGATTTGACACACACGATTCACAGGTAGACCAAAATAGTTTGGCGGATGGAAGTCATGCCTTGTTATTAGAAATGATCTCAGATGCAGTCGCTGCTTTTCAAAATGACTTGCAATTGTTAGGATTGGAAGAACGCGTCGCTGGAATGACGTTCTCCGAATTTGGACGTCAAATAGCGAGTAATGGTTCCTACGGAACAGATCACGGAGATGCGGCGCCAATTATGTTGTTTGGAAACTGTGTGAATACGGGAATTATTGGGCCAAATCCAACGATTGACAATCAAATCAATGAACAAGCAGGTGTTCCGATGCAAATCGATTTCCGAAATGTGTATGCATCCATTTTGCGCGATTGGTTCGAAGTGCCAGAACCAAGTATTCAAGCCTTGTTCGAGCAAAACATCACCTACCTCGATGTCTTATCTGGATGCAGTGTCGGATTAGCGGAACAAGAAGCGCAAAAGCAAAAGCCATTGGCTTATCCAAATCCAACTCCATCCAACACGACTCTGCGTTTTCAATCGAAAGGTGAACACTATCAGATTTTCATCGTCGATCAACAAGGGAAAGCCATTGCACAGGCTTTCGACGGCCAATTGTCAACAGGGAAACAAGAATTGGCCATGGAAACGTCAAAACTTCCTGCTGGGCACTATTATTTCTTGATTACATCGTCGAACATGCGTGAATTAGTCGCGTTTCAGAAGGTTTAATTTTTCTTCTGAAGCTCATCCACACGCAACTGACGCTGCATTGGATTTTCTTTTCTCGTTTGTTCTTGTTTGTACAACTGGTAGCGAGTAGCTTGCATTTCACGAGGCCACGTGTTGTTGTTCAAGTCAGTATCTGCTGTCTCCAAGAATGGGTCCAAACGGAACGATTTTACTTCTTTATCGAAGATAAACACTTTGCTTACTTTCTC
>CALQBB020000093.1 GCA_943328715.2 Polynucleobacter meluiroseus
ACCGCCACTGACATGTGCGCCAGGCAGGTTCGTGCGGATCCATTTTGTTGCCTTGAAAAAATCTAAGGCATTGTTGTTATGCTCCTCCATTCCTGTTGCCACAGGGAAAATATTGGGATCAAAAATGATGTCTTCCTTAGCAAAAAGCACCACTTGGGTAAGAATGTCGTAAGATCGTTGACAAATTTCAATTCGTCGTTCATAACTGTCCGCCTGACCATTTTCGTCAAAGGCCATGACAATTACCGCGGCGCCATATCGCTTTATTTTTTTGGCTTGTTCGATGAATTTTTCTTCACCTTCTTTTAATGAAATGGAATTGACAATCCCTTTTCCTTGCACACATTTTAATCCGGCTTCGATGATTTCCCACTTAGAGCTATCAATCATGATGGGAACACGTGCAATATCAGGTTCGGCTGCGATGAGGTTTAAGAAACGAATCATGGCCTCTTTTCCATCAATCATTCCTTCATCCATGTTGATGTCAATAATCTGTGCACCTCCTTCTACTTGCTCTCTTGCAACAGCAACAGCTGCTTCATAATCTCCTTCCTGAATCATGCGTAAAAACGCCCTTGAACCAGTTACATTCGTGCGTTCACCAATATTGATGAAATTGCTTTCCGCATTTACAATGAGTGGTTCGAGTCCAGATAATTTCAATGATTGTGACATGTTTTTCAAGAAAAAGTGAGTTATGCTAGATTGAATTGGCGTGGTGCGTAATTTTTCGCGATGTCTGCAATCGCTCTAATGTGCTCTGGGGTTGTTCCGCAACAACCACCGATAATATTGACCAAACTTTCATCGAGGAAAGTTTTGATTTGATTTGCCATCATTTGTGGACTTTCTTCGTATTGTCCGAATTCATTTGGGAGTCCGGCATTTGGATGTGCGCTGACAGCAAAGGTTGATTTTTCATTCAAAATCTGTAAATATGGCCGCATCATCGAAGCTCCTAAAGCACAATTTAATCCAATGGATAGTAAGGGCATATGGGAAAGTGAGATCAAAAATGCTTCGGTTGTTTGTCCGGTTAATGTTCGTCCACTTTGATCCGTGATGGTTCCGGATACCATAATGGGAAGTTTGATTTTTCGTTCCTCAAATACTTCGTCAATGGCGTAAAGTGCCGCTTTTGCGTTTAGTGTATCAAAGATGGTTTCTACAAGAAGAAGATCGACTCCACCATCTATTAAGGCGTTCACTTGTTGTTTGTAGGCAAGAACGAGGTCGTCGAAACTGACCGCTCGGTAACCAGGATCGTTTACATCTGGAGAAATTGAGGCCGTTCGATTCGTTGGACCAATGGATCCAGCTACGAATCTAGTTCGATCTGTAAATTCGTCACAAACTTCTTTCGCGATTTTCGCACTTTCGAAGTTTATGGCGTAAACAGCGTCTTCTAGTCCGTAATCCGCCTGCGCGATCGTCGTTCCTGAAAAGGTATTTGTTTCGATGATGTCCGCTCCGGCTTGCAAATACTGACGATGAATATCCTTAATGATTTCTGGTCTAGTAATCGACAAGAGGTCATTATTTCCTTTTAAGGGTTTGTCATGTTGTTCAAACGCACCTTCTCGGAAGTCAAATTCTTCCAAATGGTGACGTTGGATCATGGTTCCCATGGCTCCGTCAAGTACTAAAATACGAGTGGCTAATGCTGTTTCTATTGCGCTTTTCATGTGCGTGTAATAACAAAAGAAATGTGTCGGAAACAGAATCGTTTCAACTTATCTTTTCCCTAAAATAGGAATCGGATTTGGCACCTTTTCCATGAAGGCAGGTTGCCAAGGTTTCGTAGGGCCAGTCCCTCCACCTTTCTTTATAAGTTTATTTAAATGAACGTTGCTGCAAAATTACGTCAATTTTATTTTTTTAACTAATTTCAAAACGATGAAACACACAAACTTTTTTTCGGCACTAAAAATTGCCATGATTGGAATGCGAGAACTATTTGCTGAAAGTCGCAATGCTCGAATTCAATTAGTCATTTTCTTATTGGTTTTAATTGCCGGATTCATCGTTGATTTGAATCGATTTGAATGGCTTTGGCTCATGATTGCAAGTGCTATTGTTTTAGTATTAGAGGCAATGAATACGAGTATTGAATTATTGGCAGATGTGTACACACAAGAGTTCAATCTGAAAATCAAACAAGTGAAGGACATCGCAGCTGGGGCGGTATTAATAGCAAGTATTTTCGCAGCTATCGTTGGGGTCGTCATCTTCTTACCTCATTTAAGCGCAATGTTTCCATTGTAAGGTATAGCGATTTCCCGAGCTCGAATGCACAACGTTTTTCATCTCTAATTGAAATAAAAGCACATTTAATTGCGAAGTACTAAATCCTGATTTCATCGCAATCACATCAATGTGCGCCTCTTTTAGTTCAACTAACGTTTGATAGACTTTTAATTCATTTTCTCCTAGTTCAGGGAATAATTCAAGTTGTTTTTTAGGTATGTCTAAATGCCAGTTCATGAACGTTAAAAAATCTGTTCCATTCTGTATCAAATGCGCCTTCTGTTTTTGTATCAACCAGTTACATCCCTCAGATTGTTCTTGATGGACGCTTCCGGGAAAGGCAAAAACATCTCTATTGTAATCATTCCCGAGTTCCGCAGTGATGATGGAACCACCCTTCGTTTTACTTTCCACCACAATAATAGCATCTGACATTCCAGCAATAATCCGATTTCTCATGGGAAAATTCATTCGATCAGGTTTTGTCCCGACGATGAACTCACTCATCCATCCACCATTTTCGAGCATTTTCTCTGCGACTTTTCGATGTTGGTATGGATAAATACGGTCTAAACTATGTCCGAAAACACCGATATTAAAGATTCCTTTTTGCACACAGGTCTCGTGAACGTGAATATCCACACCATAAGCTAAACCACTGATAACTGTTAGGTCCTTTGACTGTATCGTTTCTAATAATTCTTCTACTAGTTTTCGTCCATATTCGGTCTGATTTCTTGTGCCAACAACCGATACAACGTTTGAATGATTTAAATCAGTTAGTCCCTTTGAGAAGAGAACAATGGGCGCATCTGGACATTGTCTCAACCTTCTAGGGTAATCTTCATCCATGAAAAAATGCGATTTAATGTGGTTTCGCTCATTGAAAGACTGTTGTTTTTCTGCGGTAAATAATGCTTCACCGCGGTTCATTTCCTTTAAAATGGAGAGCGAAACGCCCGTTTGAAGGTGCAGTTCTCGGTCGGATTGCGTGAATAAATCCGAGAGTGAGGATAGTTTCCCTAAAATCCTTGTTGCTCTGGAAGGACCAATTCCTTTCAGTTGTCCGAGGGCGATTTTGTAAAGTTCAAGTGACATAAAATTCAAAAAAATGATTAGATTCGTAATATTAAGTTAACAAAAAATAGCAGGCTTCCCCGCATGAAAAATTACTTTTTTGCATTTTTTTGCATTCTTCAAGCAAACATTTTCGCGCAAATATCAGGTGTCGTTTTTGACAAAGAATCAAAAAGTGTCATCCCTCAAGTTTCGGTCAAATCGTCCGAAAACGAAAAGGTCGAGTCGAATGCATATGGAACCTTTGTCATTCCTGTAAAGAAATTACCTGTCACACTCTATTTTTATAAAAAGGGATATGAAGTGGATTCCATGCGAATTCAACAAATGGAATATGTGAATATGCCCTTATCGATACTTTCACAAGATGTAAAAACCGTTGTTGTTACCTCGGGAAAAAGAAATCAAAACATTGAAGAAATTCCAATTTCTATCGAAATTTTGAAACCTGCATTAATTGCGAACAAAGGATTCACAAATCTTGAACAAGCGGTAAATCAAAGTCCGGGTGTATTTACTATGGACGGTCAAGTCAGTATTCGAGGTGGAGGTGGATATGCCTACGGCGCAGGTAGCCGCGTCATGTTGTTGTGGAATGGAATTCCCATGCTTTCTCCGGATGTCGGAGATGTGAAATGGAATGCCGTTCCAATGGAACAGGCATCGCAAATTGAAATTTTGAAAGGAGCGTCGTCAGTACTCTATGGAAGCGGGGCATTGAACGGAATTATTGCTTTGACAGAAAAAGAAGCAAAACCAGAAGGACAACTTACGATGAAATACCAGTCGGGAGTTTACGGTGATCCAAAACGAAGTTCCATGACATGGTGGGACAGAAATCCAACGAGTCATTTGCTTGATGTCTATTATGGAAAATCAAAGGGAAGATTAGGTTATACCATCGGAGTGAACGGACTCATCGATGAAGGCTACCGCGAAGGCAACGACGAAAAACGCGCTCGTATCAACGGCTCTTTGTATTACTTCTCAAAAAAACACCCGAAAATGAAGGCGGGGATGAGTTACCAATTTCAGTGGCAAGACAAAGGAGTTTTTATTCTGTGGAAAAACGATTCCATGGGATACCAAGCACTTGAAAACACCTTAAGTCGTCAGCGTGCTATTCGCTTAAATGTGGATCCGTATGTAAAATTCATCGACAAACACGACAATAAACATTACTTGCGAACAAGGTATTACTTGGTCACCACGGGAAATTCCGACAAGGTTTACGATGCCTCTTTAGCGGAAATGTATTATGCGGATTACAACATTCAGAAAAAAATCGGCCATACGAATCTCATTTCTGGATTCATGAGCATGACCAACAAGGTGACAAGTTACGTTTTTGATAATCACTTGAGCAATAATTTAGCATTGTATGAGCAGTTGGAGACGAAGTTGAAGAAGCTAGACCTCACCGCTGGACTATGTTTGGAATATTGTCAGTTGGATAAATCCAAACCAGAGACCCAATTTGTGATTTCAGATAAGTTCACGTCTCCGGTTTATCCTATTTTTCGTCTAGGAACACATTATGCCATCAATAAAGCATCGCATTTAAGAGCATCGTTTGGACAAGGAATTCGTTTCCCGTCTGTAGCAGAGCGTTATATCTCCGCAGCCGTAGGTGGCGTGCGCATTTTTAGAAATCCGGATTTGCGTCCCGAAACAGGTTGGAATAGTGAAATTGGGTGGAAGCAAATCCTCAAGTTTGGCAAATGGATGGGCATGATCGATGTCGCTGGATTTGTCAATCAATACAGTAACATGACCGAATTCTCCTTCGGAGTTTATAAGCCTGATACAATGGCAACACTCCAAACAAGTAATCCGAATGCCCTTAATTACCTGTACAATTGGGTTGGATTTCAAGCACA
>CALQBB020000094.1 GCA_943328715.2 Polynucleobacter meluiroseus
ATACGATCGACCAAAGTAAAATCAACGACAATGCGAATTCAACGAATTACGGAATTCTAACATATACGGAGCCCTTCGCGAAAAAATGGAAATTCCAATTAGAGTATTATTTGGAATCAGGAAAATCGAATCAAAATAAGCAAACGTATAATAAAGATGGATTTGGCAATTATACTCAACAAGACAGTTTGTTCACCAATCAATTTGACAATACACGCCTTCAACATCGTGGAACGGGAGTGTTGATTTTCGAACACCGTCAGCACACAGTCACTGGTGGAATCGGTTTTAGAAACATTGATGTTCAAAGCACAAACTTGATTACTTCTGTGGTAACCAATCAAAACATCAACAACTTCCTACCGAAATTCTCCTACCAATTTAAACCAGGAATGAGCAAACGTATTTCCTTGAATTACTCTACGGCTTCATCTCCTGCAGCAATAAATAATCTTCAGCCCGTTCAAGACAACACTAATCCGAACAGAATTCAAATTGGAAATCAGAATCTGAAACCAAATTATGTACACAACCTGCGGTTAAATGCAAATGTTTGGCAAGCACTTTCTGGGCGATATTTTTGGTCAGGTGGGAATGCTAGCTTAACAAACAATGCCTTTGCAGATTCAACGAGTTATGATCAATACGGACGCACCATTGCCAAAACAGTGAACGTGGACGGTAATATCTTCGCGAATATTTTTGCTGGAGGTGGATTCCCAATCTTCAATCGAAAAATTGACTTAGCGCCAAATATTAATGCTTCATACAACAAGTACACAAACTTCATTAATGGTCAAGCGAATGTAACGAAAACAACGGCAATAACTGGGGGATTAGACATCGAATTGAAATTAGATTCATTGAACATTACCTTAGGAAACTCTTATACATACAATAATCCTGTAAGTTCCTTGTCTAGTATTTCGAATCAACCATTTGCTACACAGAAGTATTTTATCGATGGTGAATGGAGATTGCCGCATCACATCCAAATAAAATCAGACGCAACATATACCATTAACACTGGTCGTGCTGAGACATTTAATATAAAAATTTTCATCATTAATTTCGAAATAAGCAAAGCATTTTTACCGACGGAAAATGTCATTCTTGCTTTATCCGCAAATGATATCTTAAATCAAAACCTGAATTTACAGCGTCAAATTAATGGCAACGTGATTACCGATAATTACACTCAAATTATTTCCCGCTATTTCTTAGTGAAATTAACGTACAAATTCAACAACAACAAAACAAAAGAAGATGACTTTAAAGGCTGGCATTAAACTACTCGTATTGATTCTTTGCCTAGGATTCAACGCAAACAGTCAATACATTTCTTCAGGAAAAATTACGTTCGAACGACGAACGAACTTGGAGAAACGATTTTCCGACCAACGAATGCGGAGAATGGTCACGGAAGAAAATAAAATCCGAACAGAATTATTTACCTTGTATTTTACCGATAGTGGATCCGTATTCAGAGCGGTTCCCTCAGACCGTGTGGATGAGATGGCATGGATGACAACGAAGAACAGTTATTATCAAAACCTGAAATCAGGCAAACAATTGACCGTTCTTGGACTCATGGGACAAAACGTGTTTGTTCAAGACAGTTTGCCCAGTCGAAACTGGCGAATTACCGATAGTAAAAGAAGTATCTGCGGATATGAGTGTCGAAAAGCGGTCTATCAGAAAAATGACAGTACGCGCATTTATGCTTGGTACACAACCGCATTGGTTCCTTCCGTTGGTCCAGAAGGATTCTGTGGACTTCCTGGAACGATACTTGGCTTAGCTACAGAGGATGGCGGAATCATTTACTTTGCGAAAAAAGTGGAAGCAACGAATCCAACGAAAGAAGAGATGTTGATAGAGGTAGGTAAAAACAAACTCTTCACGATCAATGAACTGCGCATCAAAATTGAAAAAGATTATAGTAGTACGCCTTGGGGTAAACGTATGTTTGACGATTTATTCCGCTGGCTGTAAAAAATTAAAATAAGATCAATGAAAGGAATTATCTTAGCCGGAGGCTCTGGAACCAGACTTCATCCACTTACCTTGGCTGTCAGTAAACAATTAATGCCAGTTTACGATAAGCCGATGATTTACTACCCACTTTCGATTCTCATGAGTGCCGGTATTAAAGAAATTTTAATCATCTCCACACCACATGACCTCCCCCATTTTGAAAAATTGTTGGGAGACGGTCAAAATCTAGGTTGTCAATTCTCTTATGCTGTTCAAGAGGTGCCAAACGGACTCGCACAAGCATTTGTAATTGGGAAATCCTTTATCGGAAATGACAAAGTCGCACTTATTCTGGGTGATAACATTTTTTATGGTGTTGGAATGGACACCCTTTTGAAAGAAAATAACAATCCAGAAGGCGGTGTCGTTTATGCTTATCACGTAAGTGATCCAGAACGTTATGGTGTGGTGGAATTTGATGATCAAATGAATGCTGTTTCCATCGAAGAAAAACCGATACAACCGAAATCGAATTACGCTGTGCCTGGACTTTACTTCTACGACAATAGTGTCGTTGAAATTGCAGAGAATTTAAAACCTTCTCCACGTGGAGAATATGAGATTACCGATGTGAATGCAGAATACCTGCGTCAAGGAAAGTTGAAAGTGGCTGTTCTCGATAGAGGTACTGCCTGGTTGGACACCGGTACTTTCGCATCATTGATGCAAGCCGGTCAATTTGTTCAGGTAATTGAGGAACGACAAGGATTAAAAATAGGTTGCATCGAAGAAGTCGCCTATAGAAATGGCTTTATCAGCAAAGATCAATTAAAACAAATTGCTGAACCGCTTGTTAAAAGTGGATACGGGTCCTATTTGCTCCAACTGCTAAAACAAAAATGAACACACTCGAAACATACAGCAAACTGATAGAAAAAGAAATTTCTACTTTTTCTTTTCCCTCTTCTCCATTGAATTTATATGATCCACTCCGGTATTTCATGACCTTAGGTGGGAAACGAATGAGGCCAATGTTAACGCTGATGTCTGCGAAACTATTTAATAAATCTGTGGAAGAAAGCATGTCCGCAGCTCTTGCAGTTGAATTATTTCACAATTTCTCCCTCATTCATGACGACATTATGGATGACGCACCACTTCGCAGAGCAAAAGAAACGGTTCATGAGAAATGGAATACCAATATTGCTATTTTATCCGGCGATGTATTATTTGTAAAAGCTTACGAAGAAATTTGTAAAAATCCACCACATTTAATACCTGCACTTTTAACGTTATTCAACAAGACAGCAATTGAAGTGTGTGAAGGTCAACAAATGGATATGGACTTTGAAACTCGAAACGATGTTTCGAGCGAAGAATACATTGAAATGATTCGCTTGAAAACTTCTGTACTTCTAGGCTGTGCTTTGGAGATGGGGGCGATAATAGGTGAAACATCCCTTGAGAACCGCAAAGCATTGTATGATTTCGGAGTACACCTTGGCATTGCCTTCCAAATTCAAGATGACCTTTTGGACTTATATGGAAATCCAGAGAAAGTTGGAAAACAGGTTGGAGGCGATGTCCTTGCCAACAAAAAAACGCTTCTTTCCATTTTGGCAAAAACACATGCATCGGTAGATCAACTAAACGTGTTGAATTTCCTGCAAAACGAACAGAATCAAACAGAGAAACTATCACAAACGATTTCCATTTTTGAATCCTTAAATGTTCAAGAAAAATGTAAAAATGAAATGTCTAAGCATTACACCCATGCCATGGACGCATTAAAAAGCATATCGAACAATGTTAACTATGATGAATTGGAGGAACTTGCAGAATTTTTGTTTCACCGTGATTATTAATAGAAACTATTTGTAACCATAAGAATTTTTCTTAAATTCGCTTCACTTATAAATTAATTAATTATGAAAAAAATCTACTTATTAACTGCTTTGGCATTTGCTAGTCTTGGTGTTTCTGCGCAGAAACAAAAATTAGCAGCAAAAGAAATGAATGTGGAAGTCATTCAACAACCAACTGTAAAACCTGTTGCTCAGCAAAAGGTAACGGTTTGGTCAAATGATTTTTCAACAGCTTCACAATGGGCGATTTCGAACTTGACTGGTGACAACCAAGATTGGGCGATTTCGACAAGTACATCTACCGCACTTGGATACCAAACAGGTGCATGGGTTGATCCAAACAACACAGTAACCAACGAAAACGGATATGCTTTGTTTGATTCTGATGCAGTTGGACAAGATGGTGGGAATCAAGATGCATTCTTTACGTACACAGGTACTATCGACTGTTCTGCGTATCCAAACGTCGTTCTTGAGTTTAATCAACGCGTTCGTATGTGGCAAACTACAGAGACTATCTTTGAAGTAAGTAACGATAACGGTGCTACCTGGGTTCAGTTTCCAGTAAACTTAGATAAAGCTACAAGCACGCTTTACCAAGAAAATTCTCAAGTAAACATTTCTACAGCAGCGGGTGGACAAGCAAACGTAAAATTACGTCTTCGTTACATCGGTTCTTGGGATTACGCTTGGTTGGTGGATGACTTGAAAATTGTTGAGCAACCAGCTTACGACCTTCGTTCATTATCACCTTTCGTTGCTGGGACAAACAACCTAGGTATCGAATATGGTAAAACACCAGTTGCTCACTTAGATGCTTCTTATGACATCGGTGGTAGTGCATTCAACTTTGGTTCAGCAACAAATACAAACACTGTTGCAAACGTAAACTTTGGATCTGGATTAAACTACAACTACAGCATCGGATCTATCTTAACGAACGACACCACTGCATACGGTGCAACTGAAACGCCAAACTTGACTGTGGGTGTTTACAATGGAGCGTACACGGTTTCTTCTACAGAAGAAGCAACTGGAAGCGCTTTGTTTGCTAACAACATTTATAATCGTAATTTCGAAGTAACAAACAACGTATATGCGTTGGATGGAATTGGTGTGAATCCTACATCAGCTCAAACAACTACAACACTTGGATCTAATTCATTTAATACTCCAACTGGAACGATTTTCGCAAACATGTATCACTTACGTGGTGGAAACACAAACAATGTTGTTGTTTCTTTAGAAATTGGAATTGCTAATACTACAAATGCAGGAACGACTATCCAAGTTGCGATGATTGATACAGCTACTTTCTTTGCTGACGGATACCAATCATTGTCTGACTTAAA
>CALQBB020000095.1 GCA_943328715.2 Polynucleobacter meluiroseus
GACTCATCGACATTTGCTCCTTCAAAATCATCTCCAAAATGATAATTCCACGAAACAATTTCATTCGTTTTGATTTGAAACATGTGGGGCTCCAATTGAGCGTTTAATTGCCCCGCGAACAACAAAAAAATGATCAATATTCTCATTAGTACTTGATAAAAATATTTTTTGCTTCCGTAAAAAATCGGAGTGCTTCCCATCCGCCTTCGCGTCCGACACCCGAGGCTTTAACACCACCAAATGGCGTTCGTAAGTCTCGAACCAACCAAGCATTCACCCAGACAATTCCGGATTGTAACTCGTCTGCTACGCGATGCGCACGGTTTAAGTTAGATGTCCAAATAGTTCCTGCTAATCCATATTCTGTTGAGTTGGCCATCATTAAGGCTTCTTCTTCGGTGTCGAAAGGAGTGATGGTAACTACTGGCCCAAAAATTTCTTCTTGGTTGGTGCGACAATCGTAGGAAAGTCCTTCGATAATGGTTGGTTCAATGTAATATCCTTGATCATATGGAGCAGCAAGGTGCACGCGCTTTCCACCTGTTAGAATCGTTCCTCCTTCTTGTTTTGCTAATTCGATGTAGGATAAGATTTTCTCCATGTGCGACTCTGAAACGATTGCTCCCAATTTCGCTTCTGGATCAGTTGGAAAAGAAACTTTTGATCTCGATACTTTGGCTACAAATGCTTCCTTGAATTTCTCATAAATCGGACGTTCAACAAAAATGCGTGATCCGCACAAACAAATTTGACCTTGATTGGCAAATGAGGAACGAATGGTTGTACTTAACATGTCATCGAAATCACAATCGGCAAAAATGATGTTTGGATTTTTCCCGCCTAACTCCAAAGACAGCTTTTTAAACATGGGTCCGGCAGTACGAGCGATGTACTCCCCCGTTTTAGTTCCACCAGTAAATGAAATCGCTTTGATTTTCGGATGTTTCACAATCGCATCGCCAACCTTTGGTCCGGTACCGTGTAGAATATTTAGCACGCCCGCAGGCATTCCTGCTTCTTGAGCGATTTTACCCAATAAATAAGCTGTGTATGGTGTGATTTCAGATGGCTTCGCAATGACACAGTTTCCCGCTGCTAATGCTGGAGCGATTTTCCATGAAAACAAATACAAGGGTAAGTTCCAAGGAGAAATACATCCAACGATGCCGATGGGTTTACGCGTGGTGAAGTTGATGCCAACTCCCTCCATCAGGTGCGACTCCGAAGCAAAATGTGTAATGGCTGTTGCGAAGAAATGGAAATTCGAAACCGCTCGAGGAATGTCCACGTGGGCTGCCAAGGAAACCGGTTTTCCGTTGTCCCGACTTTCCGCTTGAACAAATTCATCCATGTTTTTTTCAATGCCTTCTGAAAGTCGCACGAGTATTTTACTGCGTTCTTCAATCGACATCTTAGACCAAATTGGGAATGCTTTTTCAGCCGCATCCACTGCATCCAACACATCTTCTTCATCCGAATCCGGAATTAAAGCGTAAACTTGTCCCGTTGCCGGTTCATAATTGTCGATGTATTGTCCATTCTTCGGTGGAACATAGGTCCCATTGATGAAATTTTGCAGCTTTTCCATTTGACTTAAATTGAGCTACAAAGTTGGAAAAAAGAAACGGAAAATAAAGGGAATATTCGAGTTCGATTCCTTTTGACTAATTTTATTCCCGATTATGACTATCCAAGAAGCACAAAAAACCATCGACGAATGGATCAAAACGGTTGGCGTCCGTTATTTTGACGAATTGACGAATACTGCAATTCTCATGGAAGAAGTAGGAGAAGTTGCTAGAATTATGGCTCGGCGCTACGGAGAACAAAGTGAAAAAGAAAGCGACAAGAATAAGGACCTCGGCGATGAATTAGCTGATGTACTTTTTGTTGTCATGTGTCTGGCGAACCAAACGAACATCGATTTGGAGCAGGCGCTCAAAGAAAATTTAAAAAAGAAAACAATTCGAGATGCCGATAGACATCTTTCCAATAAAAAAATCAATCCATGAGCGAGCTAATCGACCAAGTCATCAAACAATTAAAATCTAGATCTTCTCTTGTGGTGCATGCCGAACCCGAAGAGTACTTGGATTATCTTTGGCCAATTGTCGATGATATTATTCTTCATCCAGAGGAAGGTTCTCCACGCGCCATTATCGTTTGTGCAAACAATGACGATGCACGTCACATCGAAGAATACTTTCAAAAGGCAGCGAAAGCAAAAGACCTGACAGTCGATCTAGTCGTGGAAAAAGGGAATAAATTAAAGCAACGAAACGATTTATTCGATGGCACAGAAATCATTGTTGGAACAACAAGACGCGTGTGTGAAATGTACTTCCAGAATGGATTTAACATCAAAAAATTAAAGTTATTCATTGTATTAAATATGGATGATCAAATGCGTGCTGGACAAAAAGGATTCGTGGCACGACTTGCGGAAAGTTTACCAAAATGCAAACACGTATTGTTTGCGCGAAATAGCGACGATGAACGCATGAGTTCTTACCTTGAAGAATTCCTCGTGAGCTATTCTACTGTTGATTTATCTGAATAATATGTCTAGAGAAACTGAACTCCTTCAAAACTTACGTCCAGACGTATTTACTGAAAATGACCATGCAACACCAATCGAACGTTTCCAAAACGAGGTCTTGCGTCCAATCTTAAAGTTTCAACACGACTTATTTGTTGCAGAATCGAAATCTAATGTCATTTTAGATCATTGTTTTAAACGAATGATTCAAGAAGAACAACGCGCTGAAGTTAAAAACGTTTTTGCGAAAAATACAGGAATTAAGTATCAATTCATTGGGATGGTTACCGGACTTATGACAACGGAAGAATTTCAACAATACCAATTGAATAAATCCGATTTCGATAAACGAATCACGGCGATGGTGATTGAACGTTTGATTGATTCAAGACGATAATTCCTTAAATCATATCGAAAGCGGCGATATACATGGGGTTTTCAGGTTGAAAATCACCACGGATAACAACATCCACTGGAGAGATGCCTAAAATTCGGTGCATGATTCCCCAATTCACCTGATCTTTTAGTTTCATATACAGTGGATCACGTTCATCATTCCACCAAAGCATCATCTGACGCTTTTCCATGTGTAAAACACCGGCTAAAAAAGTCTCCAGGACTTTCGGACTTTCATCCGCTAAACAAACTGCTTCCGGAACTAAAAATTGATGGTGCTTCACATTGACCAATTTCCGAAAGACGGGGAGATATGGTAGTAATTTGACAAATAATCCGCCCAATTTTCCGGGTAGTCGATTAATTTCCCAAGTGACATTCGTGAATTTCCCCAAGGCCAAGAGTTTTCCATCGGCAGAACGCCAACAATGGATAAATCCATCCTTCAGGTATTCCTCAAAATAAGCTGTGTGGTTTTGGTATTTGGATCTGATCCAATCAAGGTGTTCACGTTGAAGCGTTTCCTTTTTTAAGCCAAGCACGTGTTTGGGATAGATCCGAGTAAAAGACTGGGTCGCCAATTTAGCTTTGGTTTGGAATCCGAATTGCTCACTCATCCATTTACTTCGCTCATTGCGTGCATCTATATAGGCATAACACATGTGAAGATTTCCTGCATGTTCTTTTTCCACACGTTGAAAGACACCTTCAATTTCTTGTTTTAGTACCGATTTCTGCATGGTTTGTCGTGCCTTTCCTTTCGATTGAAAACGTTTGTCAAAAGCAAAATAACGCAAGTACAAACCGAAAGATCGCTTGCAAAAGGTAATGTTTGCGAGCAAATGGTCATTTCGTTTTAAGGAGAAACTAAGGGGAGCATCCGTTTGGTAAATGCGGTCTTTTACATCTAAGTGACGATACATCGCGCCATTGGTTCCGAGCGTCGTTTCTTCGAGCAACTCAACCAACTCGGGAGTAATGATCTCTGTGAATTCAAATTTCATTTGTACCAATAGTTAAGTTGAGTGAATCCGTCAAAAATTGATCTAATTCCCTCAATGTTCCCGATTGTAGGTGATGAAAAACAGAAATCTCCTGTGATTCTAGATACTTCATTGTGGAAGAACCCCAAGCCAAACAGATGGCTTCACTTGGAAGAGCATTGCTTTCCAAAAATGCTCTCGCATTGCTCGGACTCGAAAAAATATAAAGATCACACGGAGGAATTGACGTTGAAATAGAATACGTTCGGTAAACGATGATTTCGCTTTTCTGATTGTCAGGAAGGATGCTCGAATAAGAATTCAAGCTTTGTTCACTTTTCGGGAAGAGCACATGGCGCTTTCCTAACCATGTTTTAAAGACCTGCGCACTTTCGTTTGGATTACCCGCTGTTGGTGCAATAAAATCACATGAAATCTGAAAATTTACTTTGAGTTTCTCTGCTGTATCTGGACCTGCGCAAGCGAATTGTACAGATGAAGAAATGGATGGTTGTTCATTCAGATAAAACGTTGCAGCGCGTATACTTGAAAAAAAGATGACGTCGCTCGAAAGGTTTTTATCGAAGGAAATAGTTTCAAAATTCACCAAGGATTCAGCGATTAAGTGTCCGCCTAACGCAGCAAATTTCTGAAGTGTTTCTCCAGCTTCAGCGATTGGACGCGAGATAAAAATACGTTTCGGGGTCACTTTTTTAATTCCTGTACAATTTCTTGTGCCAACGCCGTTTCTTGTCCAGCGACATAAGAATACACCTTATTCTCTGCTGCTTCTGCGGAAGAAGGAGAATAAGAAACGTAAACTTGGTCATCGACACAATAAACACCTAATGGCAATTGACATCCTCCGTCCATTTGACGAAGCACCGAGCGCTCTAATCCAATGCGCGTTGCGACATCGCTATGGTGTAATTTTTGTAGAATTTCAGTTGTCACGACATCATCGACACGTGTTTGTAATCCAAGTACACCTTGAGCCGGTGCTGGAATAAACGAGGTTGGATCTAAGACAATCGTTTCTAAATCCGATAAATCCAATTCCAAACGGAGGACACCTGCACGCGCCAATAAAATGGCATCGTATTGACCTTGGCGGAGTTTGTCGATTCTTGTGGGAACATTTCCTCGGAGTTCTTTAATTGCTAAATCCGGACGTTGTGCAATAATTTGTGCTTTCCTTCTGGCGGAAGAGGTTCCGATCACGGCATTTGCTTTCAAATTCCATGCTTGACTCGCATCA
>CALQBB020000096.1 GCA_943328715.2 Polynucleobacter meluiroseus
TACGGAAGAAACGATTGAAAAGGATTCCCTACTGAAGTACATCTCCCCTAGCGATGTTCGTTCATTTGGATTAATTCCTGAACTCATCGGACGTTTTCCGGTACTTACGTACTTAGAGCCCTTGTCTGACGCGGACCTGAAACGAATTCTTACAGAGCCGAAAAACGCTTTGATCAAACAATACAAACGCTTATTCGAGTTGGATGGTGTGAAATTGAGCATCGATAATGAAGTGTTGGACTTCATGGTGAAAAAAGCCAACGAATTTCAACTTGGAGCGAGAGGACTTAGATCCATTTGCGAAGCCATATTAACAGATGCCATGTTTGACATTCCATCCGCTAATGTGAAAACATTAGAGGTAACTATTCAATATGCGGAAGAGAAATTCTCCAAATCTAAAATCGCCACATTAAAAGTGGCTTAAAATAACGTACGAATTCGCTTGTTTTTATACTTTTGCAATTCGAAATTTTTGAACTATGAAAACATTACAATTTAGAGAAGCCTTAAGAGAAGCTATGTCCGAAGAAATGCGTCGCGATGAGCGCGTATTTTTACTTGGAGAAGAAGTAGCTGAATACAATGGTGCTTACAAAGTTTCTCAAGGAATGCTGGATGAATTTGGTCCAAAAAGAGTAATCGATACACCAATTGCCGAACTAGGTTATACGGGTATCGCTGTTGGAGCATCCATGAACGGACTTCGTCCAATTGTAGAATTCATGACATGGAACTTTGCGATCCTTGCAGCGGATCAAATCATTAACTCTGCAGCGAAGATGTTGCAAATGTCCGGTGGACAATATTCTTGTCCAATCGTTTTCCGTGGAGGAAATGGTACCGCTGGACAATTAGCGGCAACGCATTCACAAAGTTTCGAAGCGTTTTACGCACACGTACCAGGATTGAAAGTTCTTACACCATCTAATCCAGCAGATGCGAAAGGACTTTTGAAAGCAGCCATTCGAGATAATGATCCAGTTGTTTTCTTGGAGTCAGAAAAAATGTACGGAGACAAAGGAGAAGTTCCTGAAGGAGAATACATCATTCCAATTGGAGTAGCAAACGTTGTGCGCAAAGGAACAGACGTAACCATCGTTACTTTTGGTAAAATCATTAAGGTAGCTGAAGAGGCTGCGGAAATCTTAGCAAAAGATAACATCAACGTTGAAATCATCGATTTAAGAACAATTCGTCCATTAGATTATGGAACAGTCGTTGAATCGATCAAGAAAACGAATCGTTGTGTTGTTTTAGAAGAATCTTGGCCGTTAGCGTCCATTTCATCTGAAATTGCTTATCACCTACAACGCTATGCATTTGATTACTTAGATGCTCCTGTTCAACGTGTGACACAAACAGACACTCCATTCGCATTCTCGCCGACCTTAATTGACGAAGCACTTCCAAATGTAGATCGTTTGATTAAAGCAGTAAAAGCAACCATGTACAGATAAAATTAGTCTTTTAAGACAAGAAAAGGAATCCCAAGTGGATTCCTTTTTTTTTACACATACCTCTCGTTTTACATGTTTTCTATAGGTAATTCTCCAACTTTTCTTTACCTTCGATAGATGAAGTCATTTTTCCTCCTTTTAAGTCTCACATGGTTAGGGACTAGTTTCGCACAAGGTCCAGAACACTTTTTATTTACCTCTAATTCATCCATTCGCATCACGGATCCCATTTGTAAAAAAATGGCCGAAGAGACGAAAACGGAAATCCAAGAACAAATCAAGAGACTCAATAAAAAACAAAAATCAGGCGATATTAACTTGAAAAAAATGCAACTCGAGCAGCAATCCTATTTTGAAGCAATTCAAACCATAGGGAATGACCCGGAAATTAACTTTGCACCATATTCACTCGCAGATGTAGTAATTAAAACCTATAGACAAACCATCGAGGATCCTATTTACCTTAGTTTGCAAAAGGTTACATTAAAGGCGCTTGGAGCGGCAACCCTAGAAATTTCCATTAATGATATCCAAGTAAGTTCATCCGAAAGCGCAATGGACGTTGTGGTAAAGAGTCTAAGGAATCCGGGGACTCCGGCACAAACCATTCATTTTAGTTGTCCAACAGGTCGCTTATTATTAGATAATGGTGATTCTGGGCGATTGGCTTGGCTGAGCTTTTGGGGTGAATTTTTCCAAGAAGTAAAAGCCATGGAACAGTTAGAAAAAGTTATCATGCAGGTAGATCCAACTTTGGTGAGTGCCGATGAACGAGACAGACAAACAGATGAATTACTAAGTAAACTGGAATTAACCACTAAAGAATACCTTTCGAAAGGAACCGAGCAAGCGAGAAAGCTCTTAAAGGACATTCCATACCACATTCCATTCAATCAGATCATAGGAGTCCTCATAAGTAAAGATGAACAAAAGATTAGTTTACTGAGTGGCGCATCTGAACGTGAAATCCAGTATGACGAAGAACTTGAAGAAGAAATTAGCTACCTTGAATTAACATCGATAAAATGGAATTTTGAAAAGAAAGATGGTCACTGGCACATCTATTATTCAAACGATTACAATACAGATTCACTATCGGCAATTAGGTCGTTTTACAACGCTGGAATTGGTTCAGACAAACGTTTTCTGGAGGAAAACTGGGTGAATAAAAATGAAGCGGAAAATCTTTCTGAACTTTTTTACCACATTGAACTTGTCCATGAAGTAGCATCTGTTGAAACAGAAACGTTAGTTCGATCCGAAATCCAACCGAAATTAACGAAGCTGTTCAGTGAGGAAAATAGTCCGTATGAATATTTTTGTCAACGCATTTCGCAGCAAACAACAGCTAATTGGGATGAACAGTATACAGAGAAATTCATCTTCAAAGATGTATTGATTTCCAATCCAGAGAAAACAGCATTTATCTTTCCGGTAATCCTAAACGTAAAAGGTGATCAAAATGATCTTGAGTATTATTCTCCCAATGAAGAGTTTAAATTCTATGTTTTACTGAAAAATACTGATGGCAGTTATAGTATGTATGATTGGTATTACTTTAAACCACTATCCTATTGGTCAAATTATTCCTTACTACGTTGTGCAGAAACACACCTCAAACACATTTCTAATTTCACAGAAGATCAAGAAACAATCAATGATCCAAAATTCTGGGACAATTACATTTTCAAAAGAGGTAATCGTGGCTTCGAATACCTTATGCCTGTAGTGATGTCCAATGAATCCATCGTCATTTCGAAAAGCGAATTTGATGCGCAAGTACAAGATTGCATAAATATCTTATCAGAATACGATGTAGTTGATTTATATGAACACCAATTAAAACAGGTCATTCGTTGCATTAACACCATTCAAAAAGGGAGTCTTAGTGGAGCTCAAAACTTGAAGTTAATCACGCTAAGTCAGGAACTACATTTCCAAAAACGTTTAAATAAAATTCAAAAAGCGGATGGTAACTATTATCCAGCTCTAAATGTTGAACTTGGAATTCCTTTCAAAGAAAGTTCTTACTATCAAATTCGATAAGCTTAAAAATCAATACGTTAGAAATCAATTAAACCTATGCTTTCCAAAAGATTTTTAACCATGAATCAAAGAGGTTTTTACACATTTCTTTTATAAACAATGATTTGTCAAAAAACTTCATCTTTTTTTAATAAGCCCTTGGATTTTAAAAATAAATAGCTATCTTTGCACCCCTCAAAGTACGTTTGGGGGTTATTATTTATTTTAAAACAAGAGTATTTTATGCCAACTATTCAACAGTTAGTTCGCAAAGGAAGAACTGCGGTGGTGAAGAAGAGTAAGTCCGCTGCGCTTGATTCATGTCCACAACGTAAAGGTGTGTGTGTTCGTGTTTACACGACTACGCCTAAGAAGCCAAACTCGGCTATGCGTAAAGTGGCGCGTGTTCGCTTAACGAACGGAAAAGAAGTCAACGCTTACATCGGTGGTGAAGGCCACAATCTTCAAGAACACTCATTAGTACTTGTGCGAGGAGGAAGGGTTAAAGACCTTCCAGGGGTACGTTACCACATTGTTCGTGGTGCAGAGGATACGGCTGGAGTTCAAGGTCGTAGCCAGAGAAGATCCAAATATGGTACTAAACGTCCTAAGCAGAAATAATTAAAAGCTTTACAAAATGAGAAGAAGAAAAGCCAAAAAAATTGCGATTCTACCAGATCCGAAATTTAACGATCAAGTAGTAACAAAATTTGTAAACAATTTAATGCTAGATGGTAAGAAAAGTTTAGCATTCCGTTTATTTTACGATGCAATTGAAATCGTAGATAAAAAGATAGAAGAAACAGAAGGATTAGACGTTTGGAGAAAAGCATTAGAAAATGTTACTCCAGCTGTTGAGGTTAGAAGTCGCCGCGTAGGTGGAGCTACTTTCCAAATTCCTACTCCCGTTCGTGAAGATCGTAAAGCGTCCTTAGCTATGAAATGGTTAATTGGGTATGCGCGTAAACGTAACGAAAAGACAATGTCACAAAGACTTGCTTCTGAAATCATCGCTGCTTCAAAAGAAGAGGGTGCTGCATTTAAGAAGAAAGAAGATACAATGCGTATGGCGGAAGCGAATAAAGCATTTTCACATTTCAGATTCTAAGACATGGCTAGAGACTTAAAATACACAAGAAACATCGGTATTGCTGCTCACATTGATGCAGGAAAAACAACGACGACTGAGCGTATCTTATTTTACGGTGGTGTTAGTCACAAAATTGGAGAAGTTCATGACGGAGCTGCTACAATGGACTGGATGGAGCAAGAGCAAGAGCGTGGTATCACGATCACTTCTGCTGCAACTACTTTAGATTGGAAATACAGAGGTCAGGATTACCATGTAAATATTATTGATACACCAGGACACGTTGACTTTACAGTTGAAGTGAACCGATCTTTACGTGTATTAGATGGTTTGGTATTCTTGTTCTCAGCAGTTGATGGTGTTGAGCCTCAATCTGAGACAAACTGGAGATTAGCAAACAACTATAACGTTCCACGTATTGGATTCGTAAATAAAATGGACCGTCAAGGTGCGGATTTCTTAAACGTTTGTCGCCAAGTAAAAACAATGTTAGGTAGTCATGCATTACCATTACAAATTAATATTGGTGAAGAAGACAACTTCAAAGGAGTTGTTGACTTAATCAACTTTAAAGGTATTACATGGAATGAGGAA
>CALQBB020000097.1 GCA_943328715.2 Polynucleobacter meluiroseus
CGTGTCCAAAGAATGTCATTTTGGCGGTTCGATTATTTGGGATGAGTTCGGATAGTTTAAAAGTCATCAAGACACGTTTGCGTGAATTGAGTGCATTTGCTCCTGTGATGGAAATTACTAGGGATAAATTTACGTGGTCTGTGAGTCAAACAGCGAATGTTTATCCATTCGTGCAAGTGCAAGATTCGGTATTTGAGCGAATGAACGAAGGCTCAATTGACCTACACATCGAAACACGTCTTTTGAAAGATCATACCGCTAAAAATGTCATTGGTTATCTACCGGCTAGAAAACACGCTAAAAAGAAACCATTCTTATTTATTACAGCACATTACGATCATCTTGGAAGAATGGGACAAGCGAGTTATTTCCCGGGTGCTAATGACAATGCAAGTGGAAATGGAATGATTTTTTCCATCGCACAGGAGTTGCTAAAAAACCCTTTAGATAATTACAATGTAGTTTTCATTGCCTTTGCTGGTGAGGAGATCGGTTTGTTAGGGTCAAAATACTTTGTGGAACATCCACTCGTTCCGCTTAAGAAGATTCGTTTTATGTTGAACATGGATATTATGGGGAGCGGTGAAGATGGCATTACCTGTGTGAATTCTACGCTTTTCAAAAATGAATTTGACCGATTGTTACAATTAAACGGATACGGTAAATGGTTATCACTCATAAAACCGAGAGGTCCAGCGGCAAATTCAGATCATCACTTCTTTACGGAGGCGGGAGTTCCAGCATTCTTTATTTATACGATGGGGCCAAATAAGAATTACCACGACATTTACGACACGTATGAGGCTTTATCGTTTGCCAAATTCAATGAGATTCAGCAATTAATGCTAGAATTCATCCGTGGATTTTAAGCGGCGGACAATAAACACGGTCTGAACAACAATCAAGGTCAATGCCAAACCAAGTAAGTGAAGCACGAGATTATTGGATTGATTTGTATAAATCAAGGCGAGGCAAACGGACAAAAAAGATAATAATTGCACGGTAATCATGATGAGCAATCGGAAGGTGTCAGCCTGAGGATCAACTTCTTTTTTTGCGTACAAGATCAATAATCCGATAAGTTCAATGAATGCAGAGGTTCCAATACAAAATAAGGTTTCATTTGGTGTTAAGTGGGACCAACTAGACCAGGTGAACAAATAAAAGATTCCAAAAATCAAGAGGTAGATTCCCCCTAGCCTCAAGGCAGATTTATTCATCATTTTTCTTGGAGATTTCAGTGACTTCGCGAATGATTAGGTACAGTCCCATTCCAACACCGGTCAAACCTAAAATGATGGTCCACCAAGGTGTTTCCAAATGAAAAGATTCATCTAAATAATATCCTAAAAAGGAGAAAGCAGTGATGACTCCCGCCATTTGCAGGCCAGCACTTGTTAGACGTAAATAAGGAGAATTGTTAGGCTTGGGATTTTGCTCGCGATTACTCATCGAAATCAAAGTCGGATTTCATGCTTGTATTTGAAACTGGCGATTTCATGACACATGCACCTTCAAAATAAGCGCCTTCTTCAATCGTTAATTTCAATGTTTGAATATCTCCTTTGATTCTCGCTGTTGAATGAAGGACAAGCAAATTTTCGATGGTTAATTCACCATCCATTGCGCCATCCACTTCGGCATTTACACAAACGAGGTTACCTCTGATTTTTCCAGATGTTCCAATCATTACCTTTCCTGAACAAGAAATGTTTCCAATGATTTCACCTTCAATCAACAAGTTCGAATCCGAAACGATGTCCCCTGTAATTTCAGTACCGGATAAAATTTTATTTAATCGATCGCTTTGATCGTGTGTTGCATTTCCACCAAATAACTCTTTTCTTAACATAGCGGGCTAATAATTATCGTCGTAAAAAACTTTATATTCATCAAATTTCGACGTTTCTATTAACTTTTTCAAATTTTCTTGATTAATTATGAAAATTTTATTGTTTTGGAAGTCATCTAAGTATTCAAATCCGGCTTTGTAGGCATTGATGTACTCTCCTGCAATTTTAGCAGATTGGAACTCTTGGACAAGGACAAATTCTTTTTCAGTGACGGTCATTTTTTGAGAAACTTTCACTTTTGCCAACTTAAATCCTTTGTTTGAAAAGTCCGAGATTGCATTTCTTGCTTCTTCAATATCCTCATCCTCATCGAGCAGGACAATAACGTATTGTATCGAATTAGGAGACATGGTAAAAATGGATTTTTTCTCAAAGTCTACTGGTACAGACTTCGAGTAACCATTTTTAATGATGGCAAGCATTTCTTTTGCTCGTGTAGCTTGTTCGCTTGTTGGTTTTTCCTCAATGATGCGATTCAAACGCGGAACGAGGTCTTTTTTGTCCTCGTTTAACTGACCATAAGCGAGCGCATTTAACAACATGTATTCAGCTCTAAACGCATTGGAAAGGTCATTATCTACGATTAATTGTGTTTCTGCTAGAACTTGAGCATAGCTTTCTTGATTATACTTCTCTAAAAGTTTGACAAATTTCTGTTGATCTTTTAGCGCACTTTCTTTCTGTTTGACATAAAAATCGGGGTCTCTAAAGAAATTGGCTGCATCTGACGATGGGTAATTTTTCAGAATGTAATTCTTAAAGGTTTCCGCTTCCGCTGTGCCTTCGTTTAATTTGTACAACTGAAAAGCTGCAGATAAGTCCGTTGGATTTTTCTTGAACATATCCAGAATGGCTTGAAACTGTCCAGCGGCAAGTTCCAACTCTCCAAGTACTTCTTTGTAAAGAATTCCGGCAGAGTAGCGCGCCTCTAACAATCGTTGTTCGGATAGTGCAAAGGACGAATCCGTAAGGGGAATGTTCTTTCTTAATACATCAATCGTCAGTGAATCTTTTGTTGGGTTATTTTGAGCCGTGAGCGCAGATGAATCTTGATTAGCTGCATTTAAGGAAGGGTCATTCAGGACGATTTTCTCACTGCGTCTCCAATCATCCTCATTATCGCGTTGTCCCCAAAGTTTACGGAATTCGTTGTAACCATCTTCTCTTAACTTCGGATTATTGAAAATAAATTTGTTGGCATTATTTACAGTTCCAGTAGTTGCTTGATTTTGTTGCAGGGCTAGTAATTTCGCTGCTTCCTGTTCTTTTCTTCGTTGTTGTTCACGTTTCATTTCCTTCAGGGTTTCCTTCAAGAAATCTTCTCTATCTTTCTCAGACATTTTGGCAATTCGTTGAACAGAATCCTCAAAATTTGCCGTTTCGATGGCCTTTACTAAATCAGCTAATTTGGCCGCTTTATTTTTTACGAGGTCACCATTTGGATAATCATCGCTGATGAATCGAGCACATGAATCATAGTATTTCTGTGCCGAAACGTAGTCCTTCGTGTTAAACGAAAGATCCCCTAGCTTTTCGTAGGACATTGCCTTTTGGCGTTTATTCGTCGTGGAATAAAAGGCTGATTCTGTTAAATAGGATTTTGCTTTCGCCTTTTCATTTCGATTCAATTCAACCATTGCCATGGAATAGTAAATCTGATCTTTGAATCCAGCATTTTTCGCATCTTTCAACATGCGTTTTAAGTCTTTCGCTAATTTGTCTCCTCCTCCAACAACAGCTCTATTTAGTCGTGCATTAAAGGAAATGTCAAAAGGAGCGGATGCCTTCATCGCTTTCGAATAGCATTTTTCAGCGTCAGGCAATTGATTTGCTTGTTGGTAAAGTTGTGCAAGGATAAAATTCAATCGGGCTTTTTCTTTGCCATTTTTACATTTATCGATAGCTAGTACGAGTCCATTAATCGCTTCCTCGTAATCTTTACGTTTTACCGAGAGATCCGCATATGTTTTATGAATGTCAAACTGAAGACTTTTATTCATGACAGGAGCTTCACTTTTCTCCTTCTTTTTGATAAACGGAATGTAGTCCTTAATGGTTTTTTTCTTCTGTTCTTGGGCAACCTCGTTCAATCCATCAAGGATCAATTTGGCCTCAGCAAATTTTCGTTGTTCGATGAAAATCTTGGCGATCCAAACTTCCGCAGCGTAGGTAGATGGATCTTTCACGAAAAAGCGTTTTACGAATTGAAAGTTGTTCAGGGCACGGTCGTAATCTCTACGGTAGAAAAATGCTTGTCCAACGGTTAACCAGTTTTCGTCGATCCACGTATTGTATTCCGCTTGTTTATAGAACATGTTCTCAGCACTTGGCATACTGTGATTCAAGATCACTTTGGTACACTTAGAAACAGCGGTGTCGATTGCAGGAAGCATTCCCTTTACTTCTGTCTCATTTGGTAATGGATTAATCGGCAAGATTCCGTAGAAATCATCTTTACGGCTACCATAATAGGTTTTCAACGAAACACGCAATAATTCTTGCGCATTAAAATGTCCGTTAAAACGAGCGGTCGTTGAGTGATACGTTCTATTTACAAACGTATTGCTCTCTGTAGAGCAAGCCCCCAAGAATAGGAGGATGAAAATCAGAAAGTAAGTTCGAGTGTAAAATTTCATCATAAAGCACGTGTCCAGACTAATATAACTGAAAATGATCGATTTTATTTTGTCTTAGGCAATATTTGTGAAAACTTGTTGAATATCGTCGTCATCTTCGATTTTATCCAGCATTTTTTCGATGTCCACTAATTGTTCCTCTGTGAATTCTACCGGAGTAGTTGGAATGCGTTTCAAGCTCGATTTCTGAACTTCAATTTGCATGTCCTCCAAGGCTTTTGCAAGTGTTCCAAATGCAGTGTAATCACCTGTAACAACGATTAATTCTTCTTCCACTTCAATTCCTTCACAACCAGCGTCGATTAATTCTAATTCCAGCATTTCAGCATCCATTTCTGCTGTTTTAACGATTTCAAAGATGCTTTTACGTGAAAACATAAATTCCATTGATCCATTCGGAACAACCATTCCACCTGCTTTGTTGAAGTATGATTTAACGTTGGCAACGGTTCTTGTTGGATTATCTGTAGCGCATTCTACATATACCAGCACACCATGAGGACCTTTTCCTTCATAGTTTACTTCAGTAAATGAGGCAATATCTTTTTGAGCTGCACGTTTAATCGCTGCCTCAATATTGTCCTTTGGCATGTTTTCCGACTTCGCATTTTGAATGGCTGTTCTCAATTTAGCATTCGTAGCTGGATCAACGCC
>CALQBB020000098.1 GCA_943328715.2 Polynucleobacter meluiroseus
CTATTTCCTCGTTTATTCAGGAAGTGCAGCGTTGATTCAACAATAATTACCGCTCCATCGACAATCAGTCCGAAGTCCAATGCACCCAAACTCATCAAGTTTCCAGAAACCCCAAATACGTTCATGAGCGAAATCGCCATCAACATCGCTAACGGAATGACGGATGCAACGATGAGTCCTGCACGCAAATTTCCAAGTAAGAGAACCAAAACGAAGATGACAATTAAGGCTCCTTCAATCAAGTTTTTAGTCACCGTTGAAATCGCTCGGTCAACGAGATCTGTTCGGTCTAAGTAAACATTTAATTCAACTCCCTCCGGTAAATTTGACTCAATTTGAGCCATTTTTTCCTTAACAAGATGGATCACTTCCGAGGAATTAGCGCCTTTTAACATCAAGACGATTCCACCAACTGCTTCACCATCTGTATTATAGGTTAAAGCTCCATAGCGAACCGCTTTTCCAAATTCAACTTTTGCAACATCTCGAATGTACACCGGCATGGCGGATTCCGAATGCTTCACTTGAATATTCTCGATATCCGTTAAACTTTGAATGAGTCCCTCGGTACGAATGTACGTGGTCATGGAATTCCGTTCAATGTACGCTCCCCCAGTATTTTGATTGTTTCGTTCAATCGCCTGAAAAACATCGCTTAAGGTAATTCCGTTAGACTTTAGTAAAAACGGATCAATGGCGATTTCATAAGTTTTTAGGTTTCCACCAAATCCACTTACATCCGCAACACCCTTCACACCTAACAGTTGGCGACGAATGATCCAATCCTGAATGGTTCTGAGTTCTGTAGGTGTAAATTTCTTGCTAAATCCAGGTTTTGCTTTCAGCGTATACTGATAAATCTCACCCAATCCAGTACTGAGCGGTGCTAAAAATGGATCGCCGTATCCTGGTGGAATGGAAGCTTTCGCATCTGTCAAGCGCTCCAGTACTTGTTGACGCGCCCAGTAAATATCTGTTTCCTCCGTAAAAACAATCGTCACAACGCTGAGACCAAAGCGACTAAACGAACGAATTTCTTCGATTCCGGGTGTTGTAGCCATCGATTGCTCGACTGGAAACGTCACAAAGCGTTCGATGTCCTCCGCACCTGACGAAGGAGAAACGGTAACGATTTGCACTTGATTATTGGTGATGTCCGGTACGGCATCAATAGGTAATTTGGAAAGGGAAAAAAGTCCCCAAACAATAATTCCCAACGTCAAAACAGCAACAATTAACTTGTTCTGAATCGACCAATGAATGATTCGATTTAACATAAAAATAGATTGAATGAACTAATTGAAAGAGCGTGCAGTAAAACTGCGTGATCAATTAACCCAATTGAGGCGGATGCCAGATAGAATGAAAATCATTTGCAATAAATGAAATGACTTTACTATTGTTTTGATTTTGCTCCACAAACACTTCTTCGTGTGTTTGAACAATAGGAATGGGAGTCTCGAAATGCTCCGTAAAATAAATCGCTGCGACTTGTACCGCCGTTTTTAAGGGAAGCTCTTTGTGTTCCTTATCGAAATCAGCGAGTTTATTGAAATAGTGTTCTTGAATGAACGAAGAAAGCGTTGCCTCCTTGGTTTCAGCTTGGTATTCTTGGTAGTGCTCAATGAATGCTGAAGCATTTAACAGTTGAATTCCTTGCCAATTTGGAGCAAGAGACAACAATGAAAAATACAGCATTAACAGAAAACTAATGAATCTCATATTTCAAATGTACATCAAATTGAAGTGAATGATTCTTTCATCTTTGGATTTAACACCTATTTAACAGAGAAACCATCCTAAAAAGGTGCGAAGAAATCTTGATTCGAGATACCTGACTTAGCGAATTTCGATTAATTTTAGTGAAAATTATGAAAATGAAACGAAGAACGTTGTTACTGCCAATCCTTATTCTCCTGAGCAGTGTATCCTTTGGACAAGAGTCCGCCATTCATTGCGCAAAAAGAGACCATCGATCTCATCAGGTGAAGAGTGCCACGTTAAACGTTGGTCAAATTGCTGAAACGGAAAAATACGATGTCCATTTTTACCAATTGGATTTAAACATGACAAATGTTTCCACGACTTTGAGCGGAACAGGAAGCATTCATGCGAAGGCAAAACAACCGTTGGATAGCGCTTTATTTGAATTGTTTTCGACCTTAAACATCACCCAAATTCGTCTGAACGGACAGCCGGTTGGTTATTCTCGAGTAGCGAGCGCGGTGAAAGTTCCAGTGTATGCATTAGCAAATGAATCCTTTATAATTGATGTCGATTACAACGGAACTCCACCAACTGCACAAACGAATCCACTAGGAGGAAGCGGAATGACAGCGGCGGCGTCACCATCCTGGGGAAACAAAGTGGTATGGTCCTTGTCTGAACCCTTTTCTGCATTTGAATGGTTTCCATGTAAACAAAGTTTAACAGATAAAGCGGACTCTTGTGCGGTTTCCATCACCGTTCCGGACACCTGTAAAGCGGGATCCAATGGAATCTTAGAACTAGTCACTCCACTTGGAAATGGTCAAACGCGCTACGACTGGAAACACAGACATCCCATTGATTACTACTTGATTTCTGTATCCGTGGCGAAGTATGTAGAATACAATGTTTACGCCAATCCAGTTGGAGCACCAAATCCAATTTTGATTCAAAATTACATTTACGATAATCCTGGAACCCTGCCGAATTTTCAAGCGGAGATCGATGAGACAGCAGATTTTATCGAATTGTATTATGATTTGTATGGACCATATCCGTTTGAAGATGAGAAATATGGACATTGCATGGCGCCGATTTCTGGAGGCATGGAACACCAAACGATGACCACACAAGGATTTTTCGAGAAAACCTTAACTGCACATGAGTTGGCGCATCAATGGTGGGGCAACAATGTGACTTGTGCATCTTGGTGTGACATTTGGATCAACGAAGGATTTGCATCCTACAGTGAATATTTGATGTTGGAAAACCTCTATCTAGGTGAACAAGGTCCGTTCATGCAACAAGTTCATACTAGCGTAATGAACCAAGCTGGCGGAAGTGTTTGGGTATTGGATAGTTTGAATGAAAGCCGCATTTTCAGTGGACGATTAACCTACGACAAAGGATCAGGGATTATTCACTCCTTGCGTTATGAAGTGAATAACGACCAACTTTTCTTTGATGGCTTGCGTGCTTTCCAAGTAGCATTCAAGGACAGTACAGCGACCGGAATTGCCTTCAAAAATTTCATGGAGAATTTTACCGGGATGGATTTCACTCCATTTTTCAATCAATGGTATTTTGGCGAAGGTTACCCAACCTATTCGGTCAAATGGAATCAGTCTGGGAATGACGCAGCCATCGAAATTTCGCACACGACTTCCATGTCGCAAGTGACGCCAACGTTTACAAACGACATCGATTTACGCTTCATTCGTCAAGGACAAGCGGACACTATCATTCGTTTTAACATCAACTCCAACACCGAGCAATTCAGCATTTACAACATCGGGACATTAACCGGTTCCATTGGTATTGACCCTAAAAACTGGATTATCAATAAAGTAGGCAGCATTACCGAGGATCCCAATCTGAACGTTGGCATGCAGTCAAACATGGAAGTAAAAAACATGCACATTTACCCGAATCCAAGCAATGGAGAATTTTCCGTTCAAAACATTCCTGCAAATGCCCGTTCTTTCGAGCTTTTTGATCAAGCCGGAAGATTTATTTTAGGGCAAAAGGTAACAAAAGAAGGGCTGATTCGTCTAAATGATTTGTCCGACGGAACCTATATTTTTAGTGTGGTTCTTACGGATGGACAAAGAAGTACGTCCCTGATTCAAATAAAAAAATAAAAAATACGTTTTAGACGTAAATTTAAACAACAACAAATGAAAAAAGCGACCCTATTTGCAGCATTAGTTCTAAGCACAGCTGCCTTTTCTCAAAACTTAAAAATTAGTGAAATTCATATTTCTAGTGGAACTGGTTCAATGAGAGGCCAAGACGGAACATTGAGTGACTTCGCCAAACTGGCACCAAATTCAGCTATTTTAGGAATGGATTTAAGTCAACTTAAACCCTACAACGACATTTACAATGGATTTGGATTGAATTCAGGTTCAAACTCCACTAGCCTACAATTAGGTTTGCAATGTGCTAAAATGCCCAAATTCACCTTTCGTGTGGGAATCACGCATGTCAGCAATTTCGGATTATTGTCCGCACATGGCGGTTTTACTGAAACTGCACGATACGACACACTAACATCCTCACAAACTGGACAACAAACTTTTATTGATACGAGCTATTCAAAGTCTTATCACATGAATTATTCGGATCAACAAATTCGTTTAGACGGAGCGATGATTTTCCGTATGTTCCCAGAAAAACGTTGGTCGTTACACGCAGGATTGGGTGCTTCTATTGGAATGAGTTATCGCGCTTCTACTTCAATTGAACTCTGGGAATCATCCTACAATAGTACAGGAAATTACGGCTATGGCACAGGAACGACTGAATCGTTTAAAAACAAAAATTCTTTGGGCGCTGCGTTGTATATTCCTTTAGGTGTTGACTTTTGCATTGGTAAAAAACGTGAATTCTGGATGCCTTTCCATTTGTATGCAGAAACAAGACCAAGTTTGAACATCAATTCCATCAACGGAATCGGCACTAGTTTTAGTGCAGGAATGAGTTCAGCAGTAGGACTACGCGTAAAATTATAGTCAGAATACGTTATAATGATTCTAAATTAGAGCCTTCTTCAAACGGAGGCTCTTTTTTTTTGCCTTTTTATCCACATTTTCATTGGGGAATTGAAATGAAAAGGTAAATTTGTGTCGCTTTACCAAACCTATTTTTGATATGTCGGTAAGTAAACACAGAACCGGACAAAAACAGTTCCTATGCAAGAAATTTCAACAAGCGCTAATTACATTCCGCTTTTATTACAAATAGTGGTTGCCGCCGCATTTGTGATTTTCACGTTAGTGGTAACACACAAATTAACACCTCGTATCAATTCTGACCGAAAAGATGAAAACTTCGAATGTGGTATTGAGGCAGAGGGAAATGCACGTTTTCCAGTATCGGTAAGGTATTTTATGACGGCCATCCTCTTTGTATTATTCGATGTGGAGGTCA
>CALQBB020000099.1 GCA_943328715.2 Polynucleobacter meluiroseus
ACCAACTGGATTGCATTTAAAGTAAGTGTCCCCACTTTGATAATAGTGATTCGCATTAAACGTTTTATTGATACTCTCCGCACTGGAATACAGGCCGCGATAGACACCGTTGACATACACGTTGGCAAAATTCCCTTTCGGACAATCCATGTATTGCTCGAGAATCGCATAGGAAAGTACCTCGCGAATCATGGATGGATCTTTGTATCCATTTTGCAATTTAATATCGGTATATCCCTGGTAATCTTGATTTCCTTTAATGTGATCGAGTTCGATGTGTAAAGGATTCTTTTGATTTGTTGGACTGTAGGAACTGTTGCCCTTGTACTTCACACCACAACTATCAAAGGAAACGCCATTGATTCGAACAGAATCCGCGATGATATATGCTTCGGAAGCAACTGCAGCGTCAAGTTGTGCATCCCAATTCGAAAAACTAAAAAACACCTCTATGGTTTGAATTGTGGCGCGATCATAGAAGTTTTGAACCTGTGAAAATCCAATCATGGATGTGAAAAAGGAAAGGAATAGAATTGTTTTTCTCATTTGAACGTACGTTAGTTTATTGCTTTGATGACACATAATGGTATTACTTGCGTAATATTTAAGCAATATTAACTTAAAGTTAAGCATTTTTTTTTAGGACAGGTCTTGAATGGAAGCTTAGGCATAGTTATTGACAAGGCCTTGGTTATTTCTTCAATAAATAACTCATCTGTCTAAAAGGGATATCCTTAAATTTGAAACTGACAATTTATACTATGAAAAAAATCATCACCCCATTATTTCTAGCTGGACTCCTATTTCAAGGATGTGCGCAATCAAATGAATCGACAAAACAAGCGAGGGTTATTCAACCTAAAACGGAAATCAGTTTTGAATTGGCTGATTTCTTAAAAGATAATCCTGCATTAGACAAAGAAGTTGAGCGCGTTTTTAAACAAATGGATGACACTGCGATTGTTGCACAATTGATCATGCCAGCTGTAGGACGCTTGGGTCAAACAAAAGCAACCATTGATCAACACATCAAAGACCGAGTGATTGGTGGTGTATTGATGTTAAACGGTACCAAAGAAGAATTTAGTTCATGGATCAAAGATTTTGAGTCCAACAATGCGAAATTAGGAAATCTTCCCTTCTTATATAGCGCAGATGCGGAACCGAGTTTAGTGAACCGTAAAATCGCTGGTTCAACCATCGTTAAAAAAGCAAACGAATTAAAGAATGTAGATGAAGTAATTGCTTGTGCAAAAACCATTTCTGGCGATTTGAATGCAATTGGAATCAACTATAACTTTTCTCCAGTTGTAGATATGTCACCAAACACAACGGTTGGATTTAGAAGTTTTGGTGCTGTTCCAGCGAATATCATTCCATGGTCCGATGCCTTTATTCAAGAAACACAACGCAATAACATTATCGCGACAGCAAAACATTTCCCAGGACACGGACTTGTGACTGGAGATACGCACAAAGCTTTACAGGTGATTGATGGAGAGATGAAAGAAATTGGTAATTACCCAACATTGATTGCGAATGGTGTTTTATCGATTATGGTTGCGCACATTGCGGTTCAGAACAATGCGAAATACGACACCAAAGGATTGCCATCGACTTGTTCAGAGAAAATTGTTACGGAGTTACTGAAAGACAGTCTTGGATTCAAAGGACTGATCGTTACGGATGCCATGAACATGGGAGGCGTCGTGAATGTCCCACAGGCTGCGTATAAAGCAATCAATGCGGGATGTGACATTGTGTTAATGCCCTTGGATGCAAAGAAAGCGCATCAAGAGATTTTGACTGCTTACCGCACGAATATAGAATTCAAAAAGAAAGTGGATGAAGCTGCGAAAAAAGTAATTCGCATGAAAATTGCAATGGGATTGTTAAAGGTAAATTAACCTAAATACAAATCGATTAATCCTTCAGGAGCTTTTACATGAAGCTCCTTTTTTTTGCGCTGAACTTTTTGAACGAGTCCATCAAAAATCGGAAGCAATACCTCTACTCCATCTTTATCTAACTGCAACAATGGATTTGCAGCCATATCGATCACATTTTCAACAATTCCTACATCGCCATGAACTTCATCGATTACGGTGTAACCAATGATTTCGTGATCATAGAATGAAGTTTGATCTAACTCTTGTAAAAATGTTTCAGGAAGGTAAACTGGCTTTTTTAAAATGCGTTGCGCATCTTTTTCACTATCGACACCTTGGAATTTCACAGCCACGAAACCCTTGGTCTTAATTTTAATGTTTTGAACGAAAAATGGAATGAGTCCACCGTCGATTTCTACAAATACAGCATCTAACGTTGCGTAATCAGCTGGATTAGAAACGTCCAAAAACAACGAAACTTCACCTTTAAATCCGTGAAGTTTCGCTATTATTCCTAAATAAAAACAATCTTTTTTTTGCATAAAGCTTATTCAGCCGCAGCTTCTTCTGATGCTTCTTCCGCTGCCGGAGCTTCTTCAGCTACTGGAGCCTCTTCAACTACCGGAGCTTCTTCAGCTACTGGAGCTTCTTCTGCTACTGGAGCTTCTTCTGCTACAACTTCTTCAGCTACTGGAGCTTCTTCCGTTACAACTTCTTCTGTTGCTGGAGCTTCTTCTGCTACAACTTCTTCTGTTGTCTCTTCCGCTGCAACTTCTTCTGCTACTTCTTCAACAACTGGTGCGTTTTTCGCTGCAACTACTGCTGCTTTCGCTGCGTTTGCTGCTACTTCCGCTTGTTGACGAGCGATTTTCTCTTGAGCTGCATTTTTCACCAATCCATCAACTTTGTTCTGAACTTTTGAATCTTTATCAGCTAACCACTGTGCAAATTTCTCTTCTACTTGCTCAACTGTTAATGCGCCTTTTTTAACTCCGTTTAAAAGGTGGTTTTTGTACAAAACTCCTTTGTAAGATAAAATTGCACGAGCCGTATCCGACATTTCTGCTCCAGTTTGAACCCAATTCAAAGTTGCCTCGAAATTGATGTTAATTACCGCTGGATTAGCAGTTGGATTATACGTTCCTAATTTTTCGATGAATTTACCATCTCTTTTTGCACGACTATCTGCTGCAACCAAATGAAAAAATGGTTTGCCTTTTTTACCGTGTCTCTGTAATCTGATTCTTGTTGCCATAATGTTTACAATTTGAGGTACGAAACCTGCGTTTATAAATGAATTTGAAGGTGCAAAGATACAAAGGTTTTTTGAATTCTAACACTTCTAAGAGAAGATTCTATTTCCCTTTGGCTTTTATGACAATAATCACGGTGTAAAACATGATTTTTATGTCCAGCGCAAGACTTCTGTTTTTGAGGTAAATCAAATCGAACTTCATGCGCTGCAGCATTTGATCGACATTTTCGGCATAGCCATATTTCACTTGTCCCCAAGATGTAATACCAGGTCGTACCTTGGTTAAATGAATGTACTGTGGCTCCACCTGAACAATTTGATCAATGTAAAACTGTCGCTCTGGTCTCGGACCAACCAAGGACATTTGTCCAAGTAGGACATTGATAAACTGTGGAAATTCATCCAATCTCGTCTTACGCATAAAACGTCCAATCGGCGTAATACGTGGATCTCCTTCTGAAGAAAGTTGTGGTCCTTGCTGTTCAGAATTCACGTACATCGTTCTGAATTTGATGATGCGAAAAACCTTCCCGTTGATCCCTACCCTATCCTGTAAAAAGAAAATTGGTCCAGGAGATGAAAGTTTAACCGCCAAAGCTGAAAACAGGTAAAAAGGAATCAAGCAAATAACCGCCACAAGAGAAATCACGATGTCCATCAAACGCTTGATTGCTTGTTGCCAAAACGGCATGGCGTCAGGAATGATTTCAATCAACAATGCACCATAAATATTGGTCATTTCAACGGATCCAGAAAGGATGGCGTACATATCAGGCAATAACTTGATGCGAATTCTTCCGTTGTCCACGCGAGAAATCATGTCTTTTAAACGGTTGTGGTCGGAGCTCTCCACTGCAAGAATCACTTCTTCCGCTTCGTATTGACTCATCACTTCTTCCAAGTTATTGGCGTGACCTAAATACGGAACGACTCCATCCAATAAAGTATCCTTGCCATTTACGTTGACGTAACCAATAAAGGAATTCGTGTTTTGTTCTTGTTGAATGAGTTCGTTGTAAATTTCTACTGCTTTTTCATTCCCGCCAATAATAATGGTTTTAAATCCATGACCGTTACCGCGGATGAAACGAATGAGCAGGGTGTTAAAAATCAATCTTGGAATCAGTGCAATGAAAAAATGAAGTCCAAAGAGAAAGAAAATAGAGCGGTAGAAATTTTGATAGGACTTAACGTCGTCGTCAATCAGTAAAGTGAAAAATAAAATAATTGTCCCTAAAAACGATGCGATCAAGGTGAGATTCACCATTTGCAAGCGGAACATTCTTCGAATATCATGGTAGGTTCCCTGAATGAAATAAAAGAACACCCAAAATAAAGGCACAAGGGAAAGACCTAAATAAAATTGTGAATCTGGAATAAATGCTTGTCCTTCAATCTGTGTTTTTCGAATGTAGAAAAACACACCCCACGCCAATGCAGCGAAAAGGTAATCGATGAGTACTAAACAAGAAGCCCAAAAACGATCTTTCATGTTACTTATAAACGATTTTAATGTTATCGATGCAAATAAACGTTTCCGTTTGTAAGGAGTCTAACTTCGCTTTAAATGTTTGGATGAAATTTGAACCGTTTGCTGAATTCCCGATTAATTCTGTCAATTCGATGTACATTTTCTTCCACTTTACTGTGCTCACGGGTTGTTCATTGAATCCAGCATTATCTTGATAAATAGAACCATTCGTGTTCAGGGCCAAGAATCCTTGGACAAATGAATTGGTATTGTAGTAATCCACCTCCATGAAACAGGGTTTGTTTTTAGCAATGGGCAATTGTTCTGTCGTGTTCGCTACCCAAATGGAATCGAGTTCAGTTAAAACGACCTTTCCATAGTTGAATCCATTGAAAGGAGTCAGGTTATCACTGGAAATAAATAAACTTGCCAAGCTTGTATTTGGATCATCTTGAATTTTGATGGAAGCATCTTCAAAATCTTCAATCCAGAAATTGGAATTATTCACGTAACTCGTAAC
>CALQBB020000100.1 GCA_943328715.2 Polynucleobacter meluiroseus
CATCCATTGGATTCTTTGCAGCGTCCATTGTAGCTACTTCGATTAAGCTGTAGTAAATCTCCGCACGGTAAAGGTGCATTTTGAAGTCCTCCGCCGTTTCTGGATTCACAGCAGCCAAGTCGATGAATTTACGTGCTTCTTCCACCGTTTTTTTCGATGGTTCGATACCGTTGGTCATTGGATTATACTTCTTGTAAGTCATAATCGCATCGGTCACATTTTTCTTTTGTGCAAATGAGCCGAAAGTCAATGCGGAAAATGCAATTCCAGCAGAGAGTTTGATGAGGTTTCTTTTCATATTCGTTATTATATACGTCTAAAAATTAATCTTCGTCGCTTGTTTCAATTTCTGTGCCAAGATCCTCTGTCGCATCTGTCAACGGAATGTCTGCAGCTTCGATTACTTCAATTTCTTCATCCTCATCTTCTGTTCGTGGTACACGAGCAATGGCAGCAATCGCCGCAGTGGATTTTAAATTAATTAAACGAACGCCTTGTGCAGCTCTTCCCATTGTGCGGATGGTATCCACGTGCATGCGAATGGTCACACCCGATTTCGTGATGATCATTAAGTCATCTTCGTCGAATACATTTTGAATCGAAAGCAATTTACCCGTTTTATCGGTAATGTTCAGTGTTTTTACACCTTTTCCACCTCGGTTCGTGATGCGGTAAACTGGCTCTTTATCTTCCGGATCGTTCAAGAATGTACGTTTTCCGTATCCTTTTTCAGAAACAACTAAAATTGTTGAGAAGATATCTTCGACACAAATCATTCCGATTACGTAGTCCTCGTCGCTTGTTAAGGTAACTCCACGAACTCCCGAGGCATTTCTACCCATTGGACGCACAGTGGATTCGTTGAAGCGAATGGCGCGTCCTGAACTTGTCGCTAAAACGATTTCGTTTGTACCGTTCGTTAATTTTGCTTCTAATAATTCGTCGTTCTCACGAATTCCGATGGCATTAATACCATTTGAACGTGGACGAGAATACGCTTCCAAAGATGTTTTCTTGATGACACCTTGTTTCGTACACATCACGATGAAGTTGTTTTCTACGTAATCCTTATCGGTTAAGTCAAGTACTTTTACATACGCTTTTACTTTATCGTCTTGTGGGATGTTGATCAAGTTTTGGATCGCTCTTCCTTTCGACGTTTTATTTCCTTCCGGAATTTCATAAACACGCATCCAGAAACATCTTCCTTTCTCAGTAAAGATCAATAAGTAATTGTGGTTGGTTGCAACAAATAAATGTTCCAAGAAATCTTGGTCACGTGTCGCAGATCCTTTTGATCCCATTCCACCTCTGTTTTGAACTTTGTATTCCGCTAGGTTTGTACGTTTGATGTATCCAGCATGTGAAATAGTTACGACAACTTCCTCATCCGCAATTAAATCCTCCATGCGCATTTCACTTGCAGAGTATTCAATTCTTGATCGACGTTCATCGCCATATTTTTCGCGCATTTCGTTCAATTCATCCTTGATGATTTGCATACGACGCTCTTCGTTGTCTAGAATATCTTTTAAATCAGTGATGAGTTTCATTAAATCATCGTATTCTGAACGAAGTTTATCTTGCTCTAGTCCGGTTAATTGACGTAGACGCATGTCCACAATTGCTCGTGTTTGAATCTCCGAAAGTCCAAAACGTTCAGACAAACGATCTCTCGCTGCATCTGGACTAGAAGACGTTTTGATGATTTCAATCACTTCATCGATGTTGTCTGATGCAATGATTAATCCTTCCAAGATGTGTGCGCGTTCCTCTGCTTTACGCAAGTCGAAACGTGTGCGACGAATCACCACTTCATGACGGAATTCAACGAACTCTTGAATCAAGTCGCGTAATGCCATCATACGTGGACGTCCAGCTACCAAACAGATATTGTTTACAGAGAACGACGTTTGTAGTGAGGTGAATTTGTATAGTTTGTTTAAAACAACGTTTGCGATTGCATCGCGTTTGATTTCAAACACGACACGCATACCACTGCGGTCAGACTCATCACGTAGGTCAGAAATACCTTCGATTTTCTTATCGTTCACAAGGTCGGCGATTTTTTTGATCATCTCCGCTTTGTTTACTTGGTATGGAATCTCCGTGACGATGATTTGCTCACGTCCGTTTTCTTCTTCGATTTCCGCTTTACCACGGATAACGATTCTTCCACGTCCTGTTAACAAGGCATCACGAACACCTTCGTATCCATAAATAATACCACCAGTTGGAAAATCCGGCGCTTTCACGTATTGTAACAATTCTTCACCGGTAATGTCCTTATTGTCTACATAGGCAATAACTCCATCAATCACCTCAGTTAAGTTGTGTGGAGCCATGTTTGTAGCCATACCAACCGCGATTCCTGCCGCACCATTAATTAATAGGTTAGGTATTTTAGTAGGTAACACAGTAGGCTCTAGAAGGCTATCATCAAAGTTAGCTTTAAAATCTACGGTTTCCTTTTCCAAATCACCCAGCATTTCCTCTGCGATTTTACGAAAACGTGCCTCCGTATAACGCATTGCTGCCGGACTATCACCATCCACAGAACCAAAGTTTCCTTGTCCGTCCACAAGCGGATAACGCAAGGACCACGGTTGCGCCATACGCACCATTGTATCGTAAACGGAACTGTCACCGTGCGGGTGATACTTACCTAAAACTTCTCCAACAATTCTTGCGGATTTTTTATAAGGGCGATTCGAATAAACACCCAAGTCTTGCATACCATACAAAACCCTTCTGTGCACTGGTTTAAAACCATCTCGTACATCAGGTAGGGCACGTGAAACGATAACGGACATCGAATAATCGATGTACGCTGATTTCATTTCATCTTCAATGTTTATCTGAATAATTCTTTCTCCTTCAGCCATGTTTATTGATAATTAAATTCTGCTTGTCAATTTAAGCATTCAAAATTAATGAAATATGAACGCCATCCTCGGTCCAAAATCTAAATTTACTAACAAAATCACTGCATAAATTGTGAATAATTATCGATGCAAGCGAAATATAAAAGTTATATTTGTAATGCTTAAAAAGTGAACACATGGAAGCGAAATTTTCACCTCGTGTCAAGGATTTAATTAGTCATAGCCGCGATGAGGCTGTTCGACTAATGAATGAATTCGTTGGCGCAGAACATTTATTGTTGGGATTGATTCGCCTAAACGAGGGGACTGGGGTTCATATTTTACAAGAATTTAATTTGGACCTGGCCAAAGTGAAGGCGGAAGTCGAGAAGATTTTATCTAAATCCTCGGTGACATACATTGCCAATCTCAATTTACCTTTATTAAAACAAACAGAAAACATTATCAAACAGTCTTATTTAGAAGCGAAGGAATTTAAGTCGCCAATCATTGGAACAGAACACTTGTTGTTAACCATTTTACGAAATGAGGACAGTGTTGCTTGCCAAGTATTAAATAAGTATGGTGTAATGTATGAAAACGCACGAGACGAATACGAAGTTATGTTAGAAGAACGCAAACAACCAAAAGCAGAATTTCCTAGCAATAGTGGTGGGAATGAAGAAGAAGAAAACTACGGTACGCCACGCAAACCTGCTGATCCAAAGTCAAAAACGCCCGTTTTAGATAATTTCGGTCGCGATTTGACGAAAATGGCGGAGGCTGGAAAGCTTGATCCAATTGTTGGACGTGAAAAGGAAATTGAGCGAGTAAGTCAAATTCTTTCTCGTCGCAAGAAGAACAATCCGATATTAATTGGTGAACCAGGAGTTGGGAAAAGTGCAATCGCAGAAGGACTTGCCTTGCGCATTGTTCAACGTAAAGTTTCCCGTATCCTATTTAACAAGCGCATTGTCTCTTTGGACTTAGCTTCCTTGGTAGCGGGAACGAAATACCGTGGACAATTTGAGGAGCGAATGAAAGCGGTGATGCAGGAAATTGAAAAAAATCCGGACATCATTTTATTTATTGATGAAATCCATACCATCATTGGTGCAGGTGGAGCGAGTGGCTCTTTGGATGCTTCCAATATGTTTAAACCTGCTTTAGCGCGTGGAGAAATGCAAGCGATTGGAGCAACAACTTTGGATGAATACCGTCAGTACATCGAGAAAGATGGTGCTTTGGAACGACGTTTTCAGAAAGTCATCATCGAGCCGACATCGGTCGATGAAACGGTTCAAATCTTGAATAACATCAAAGAACGTTACGAAGAACATCACTCCGTAACTTACACGGATGAAGCGATTGCTTCGTGTGTGAAGTTAACAGAGCGTTACATTACGGATCGTCACCTTCCAGACAAAGCAATTGACGCTCTAGATGAGGTTGGATCACGTGTGCACATGACAAATATTAATGTACCGCAAGAAATTGTGGACATCGAAGCTCAAATTGAAGGATTAAAAGAGCAAAAAGCGGATGTGATTCGCTCTCAACAATATGAGAAAGCAGCTGAATTGCGCGATAATGAACGCAAGCTTCAGGAGCAATTGGAAACTGCAAAAACGAAGTGGGAGGAAGATTCCAAAAATAACCGTGTTGTTGTTACAGAAGAAGACGTAGCGGAAGTTGTTTCCATGATGTGTGGAATTCCAGTAACGAAAGTTTCGGAGTCCGAAATGGGCAAATTGGTGAAAATGGCTGAAACCATTCGCGGAAAAGTTGTTGGTCAAGATGAAGCAGTGGATAAAGTGGTGAAAGCCATTCAACGTAACCGTGCGGGACTAAAAGACCCAAATAAACCAATAGGCTCGTTCTTCTTCTTAGGACCAACAGGTGTCGGGAAAACGCAATTAGCCAAAGTTCTTGCAAGAAATTTATTCGATTCAGATGATGCGTTAGTTCGCATTGATATGTCCGAATACATGGAGAAATTCTCCATTTCTCGTTTAGTGGGAGCACCTCCGGGATACGTGGGTTACGAAGAAGGTGGACAATTAACGGAAAAAGTTCGTCGTAAACCTTATGCGATTATCTTGTTAGATGAAATCGAGAAAGCGCATCCAGATGTGTTTAACTTGTTGTTGCAAGTTTTAGATGACGGACACATGACCGATGGACTTGGACGTAAAATTGACTTCAAGAATACGATTTTGATTATGACGTC
>CALQBB020000101.1 GCA_943328715.2 Polynucleobacter meluiroseus
GCGAAGTATCCGTTGCAACGGTAAATTTCAATCCTTCTTTCTTGTACTTTTCCTCAAGAACCTTGAAGCGTTCTTTTGTCGCTAGGGACATATCCACTGCATTGGCATCACTTTGTTTCTTCACGCGCAATCCAATTCCATTGACACCATTCAAGCGCGAAACTGCCACTTGATCTTCCGATGCATCGATTACTTCAGCTACGTCTTTCAACTTCACACTTGAAATACCGCGGGAGAAAATAATCAAGTTTTCGATATCTGCTAGGGTACTGTATTTTCCAGCCAAACGAACGGTCATTTGTTCACTTTCACCCTTCACTTTTCCAGTAGGAAATTCCACATTGGACGAAGCAATCGCTTGATTCACATTGGTTAAGGTGAAACCATAACGTTTCAACTTGTCTTTGTCCACATTGATTCTGAACGCACGGCGCTCACCTCCAATAACTTGAACCTCGGCAACACCTTTTGTTTGCTTGATTTGCGGAAGGATTTGATCATCCATCAATTCCATCAATGAGCGGTCATCCATATTGGAAGCCACCGCACTCACTTGCAATACAGGAGATGCATTCGGTTCTATTTTCGCAATGACAGGTGTTTGAGCACCTTCAGGCAAACTATTCAGGACATTATTGATTTTTCTTTGTGCATCTTCCAAGGATTTGTCGATGTCCGCCGAAGCTTTAAATTCAAGAAGCATTAAGGATGCATTATCCAAAGAGAATGCCGTCACTTCGCTGATGTTTTCAAGTCCACTCAAGGCATCTTCCATCGGTTTGGAAACTTGCGTCTCTACCGTTGCAGGAGATGCACCGGGATACGTAGTTGTCACCGTTAATAACGGCGGAGAGAAATCAGGTAGTAATTCGTAAGAAAGCTGATTGTAGCTGATAAGTCCACCACCAACGAGGATGGTGAAAATCACAATAATAAACGACGGACGTTTAATCGATAATTCAGAAAGTGTCATGTTCGTTTATTTAGCCAATTTAACGTTGGAGTTGTTCTGTAAATTCACTTGTCCTTTGACTACGACTACATCGTTTTTCGTCAATCCAGAAACAACCTCTAGGTATTCACCATCGGATGTCCCAGCTGTGAAAGATGTCAAAATCGCTTTTCCGTTTCGAACAACGTACACTTGTGGATTTTTCGATGAACCTACCAATGCTTTACGTGAAACCGCAAGCGTTGTCACACTTTGAGAATTTGCAAGGGCTACAGACCCGTACATTCCAGACATAATGCGGTTTTTCGCTGAATTCTGAATAGTCGTTTGGATTTTGAAGTTGTGTGCCGCATCCGCTTGAACAGCAACCATGCTGACATTTCCTTTGAATTCAGTGGTTCCGTAAACATCTGCAAAGGCCAATACTTGTTGTCCCTTTTGGAATTTCATCACATCGCGTTCAGGAACTGAAACCGTCAACTTGAGTGATGAAATATCGGTCAACTCAACAATTGGCGATCCCGGCATCACCATGGAACCTAAATCAACTAATTTCTTTGTCACAACTCCACTAAATGGCGCAACAATCGAAGTGCTTTTCCATTGTTTTTGTAATTGTTTCAATTGAACTTCCGCTGATTTCAAGGCTAGTTCCATTTTCTCTGCTTCCATCGCAGAAATCGCTTGATCCTTGCGCAAATTAGAGAAACGCGCATTGTCATTTTTCAACTGCGCAATGTTCAACTTCGCGTTATCGATTTGCAGTTGAATGAGTTCGTCATCCAATTTCGCAATCACTTGTCCTTTCGATACATTGTCCCCTTCTTTAACCAAAAGTGAAATCAATTTTCCAGAGGCATCAGAAGCAACATTGTTTTGATGATTTGCTTCGAACACACCGAGAAAACTCATGGCACGGTCAAACGTATGGGTTAAGGGACGATCTGCTTCCACCAAAATGGACTGTTTCGCGTCGTAAATAAAGATTTTTTCTTGTGCTGCTTTCTGATTGGAAAGTAATTTCACGACCAAAAGAGCGATAATTACAACAGCAACAATGGAGATGGAGATAATTCGTTTCATTTTCTTTTCTTATTTGATATTTCCGATTGATTTTAAGTATTCTAGTTCCGCTTGACGCAATTGAATGTAGGAAGAAACCACATTAGATTGCGCTTGCTCAAGTCCCGTTTCCGCCATAATAAGGTCATTGGAACTGATTAAGCCTTCTTTGAACTTCAAGTTGGCATTCGCATAGACATTTTCCGCTAGACGAAGTTGTTCTTTGCTCACATCTAAGGATTCAGCTTTTACGGTGATTTGACGCTTGCTTGTCGTGATGGCATAGTTCAACTGCTGGTTCAACAATTCATATTGATTGTCAATTTTCTCCAAGTTCAATTGATTTAACTTCGCTTTATTTACACGTTCCATTCCCGAAAACAAATTCCAATCCAAACGAAGTCCAAGATAGGCTCCCGGAATTCCTGTTCTAAAATCATCTTCTGGTTTCAGGTTAATATTGTAGTTGTAAATCCCGTAAAAGTTCAAATTAGGCAAATAACTCATTCGAATTCCTTGTCCTTCCGCTTCATTCAATTTACGTTGTGACTCAAGTAAATTCAAAGGAAGAAGGTTCGGTGCCGCTTCTTTTAAAATGGTTTTTTGAACCATCGCATCGGTAGAAAGCGTCAATTGCTGACTTCTAGGTATTCCGATCAAAATCTTCAACAAGTTCTCCAACTGATCTTTAGTCGCTAATAAGTTGGACTTCATATTCATCAAACTCAATTCATTGATTTTGATTTTATCAACTTCCGTTGGAATAATGATTCCCTGTGCCAAGGAAGCTTCCATGTTTTTCAAGATAGCACGTGTGTGAACAATGTTTGCCTCAATAAAAGACAATTGCTGATTGACACCCTGTACTAAAAAATAGGTATTCGAAACCTGGTAACGTACTTCTTGAATGGCGATGTCGCGTTGTGTCCCAACGAGGTCAGTGTTGATTTTCAAGGCAGCTAATCCGTAATTCACTTGGGAGTTGAACAAGATTTGCGTTAATTGCAAATTATTCGACAAAACGAAAGGCACACCGAACTTTACGGTATTGAAAACTCCCGCAGGTCCACCAAACGCCGAAGCCGGGATAATTTGTCCTGGAATCACCGCATTGTACTTGTAGTCCGCGTTGAAGTTCAACTGAGGCATGCGCGTTGCAAGATATGCTTCACGTTGACGCTCATTCATCAGGACATCTAAATTTGCATTGCGAATTTGAAGGTTGGCTGTATCAGCCATTTGAATACAGGTGGGTAAATCCAGTACTTGAGCACGTGAAGTATTCAGGTGAAAAAGTACCAAAAACAGACCTGCGATTTTAAACGATTTACGCATGTTTATTGGTATTAGGAAATAAATAATTGATTAACATTTCTTTGACGATTTCTTGGTGTGCGATTAAGATATTTTCGTGTTCCTCTTCCGAGATTTGATAGATGCCCGAAATTAGTTTTTTACTCATAATTGGGAAATGACAATTCGACATAAACAACAGGGTAACATTGATCATGTTCACTTTGCGCATTTTTCCTTCTGCTTGTGCTTTTTCACATTGCTCAAAAATCCCAGTTTTATACAAACGACCAAGGAAACTTGATAGGTCCATTTCTGTATCGGATTCTTGATTCAGTCCAGCGTGAATAAATAAAGGAAATTCGGGGTATTTTTTCAAAAACTCGAATTCTTTATCAATGATCAAACGCGTTTTATCTTCTAGTGACTTGTCTTGATGAAAAACATCCACCATTCCATCGATCAAATCAGATAGGGCAGCCTCTAAAATGAGTTCGAATAACTTCCCTTTGGAACGGAAGTAATAATTCAGCAAAGCCACATTGATTCCAACAGATTTTGCGATTTCTCGCGTTGTACAACCAGAGAATCCTTTCGTCATGAACACCTTGCGTGCTGCATCTTTGATCTTTTGTTCCGTGGTTATGTCTTTTTTCATGTTGTTTTCGCGTTGCAAAGTTAAACAGTTATTTTAAACAATTGTTTAAAAACGATGAAAAATTAAGCGCTTGTTTAACTTTTTTTTCAGAGAATAAAAAAAGGCTTGTGAATCCACAAGCCTTTATCATTTAATTAGGTAGGTTCTTACAATCCGTTAGCTGCTTTGCGCAGTGTTAAGTCCAAGAACAATTCATCCATTTTTTCTTTTTGTTTTTTGTCGCGGTTAGACAAATCCAATTGGCCAAGGCTTTTCAATGCTGCTTCCGCATCCACTGTGTTTCTCATGGCGAAGTAACACTCGATCAAATCAAAATAAACTGCAACTGTTACATCTTTATCGATGCGGGCTTTTTTGTCGTAGACATCAGATTCCGTTAAAATCACTTTAAACGCATCAATCGCAGCCGTTAATTTTTGTTTCGCCATCGCTTCGTTTGTCGTTAATGTTTTTAATCCAATCGTTGCGTTGTTGTATGCTTCCATGACATCTGCGTGTGCATCGTTTTTCGATTTCACGTAGTCCAAAGAAGTCGCGCGTGTCGTTACTTCGAAACCGATGCGATCGTTCACCAAATGATTGATGAATTTCAAGTTTTCCTTTAACAAATTCTCTTCTGTTGATTTAACCAACATCGAGAAATCAGATGAAGGTGCTGTTTTAGAAGAAGATGATTTGTATGTTTTAAACGCAGAAAGTTCAGCCGGTGCAACATAGAAAATTTCTTGATTATTCATTCCAGCCACACGAACCGACATTGGCATGCGGTACGTGAATTCAATCCAATAATAAGTCACTTTGTACGTTGTTCTAACACCGTCTTTCACTGAAACCTCATCTTTCGCTTCTGATTTGATTGTTGGTTGAGAATGCTCATAACCTTCAATGTTTACTGAGTAAGAAAGTGCATTTACCTGTGCTTTCGTAAATCCATCCAACACTAAATAGGTTGCCGCTAAAGAAGGATAGTCGTAACTAGATTTCAATACCGGTTGAGAAATCGTACGACGGTAAGGTTGAGCCACGTAA
>CALQBB020000102.1 GCA_943328715.2 Polynucleobacter meluiroseus
CAGTCTATTACAAAGATGGACTAGACGAAATTGTTCGTGAATTACACAAACATCAAGTAATTATTTACTCTACTGGAGGGACATTAGCCTTTATTCAAGATTTAGGTATCCCCGTAGTTGCTGTTGAAGACCTTACAGGTTTTCCTGAAATTCTAGGTGGAAGAGTTAAAACCTTACATCCAACTGTTTTTGGTGGAATTTTAAATCGTCGTGCTTTGCAAGAAGATCAAGATGCGATTGCTAAACATGGCATTCCATCCATTGATTTAGTCATTGTAGACTTATACCCTTTCGAGGAAACGGTTGCGTCCGGAGCAAGCGCAGAGGACATCATTGAAAAAATTGACATCGGTGGAATTTCATTAATCCGTGCGGCGGCAAAAAATTTCCAAGATGTCGTGATTATTCCATCTGTTAGTCATTATGCTTCCTTCCTAGAGATCTTGTGTTCTCAAAACGGAGCAACAAGTCTCACACAAAGACAGCATTTTGCAAGTGAGGCATTTCATGTATCGTCGCATTACGACACTATGATTCATCAGTATTTTGTGAAAAACGATGGTCCATACTTAAAATTAAGCGTGGAAAAAAGTGAAACCCTGCGCTACGGGGAGAATCCACACCAAAAGGGACAATTCTTCGGCGATTTAGCTGCTTTATTTGATAAATTACATGGTAAAGAACTTTCTTACAACAACTTATTGGATGTAGATGCGGCCGTAAATTTACTGCAGGAATTTAAAAATGATGGTCCTACTTTCGGGATTTTAAAACACAACAATGCCTGTGGAATTGCCACTCGTCCCACTTTAAAAGAAGCATACGAAGTTGCTTTAGCAGCGGACCCAGTTAGTGCATTTGGTGGGATATTGATTTCCAACCAACCTATCGATATAGCAACAGCTACGCTCATCAATGAGTTGTTTTGCGAGGTGCTTATTGCGCCTAGTTACGACGAAGATGCATTGGAATTACTAAAAAGTAAAAAGAACCGCATCATCCTAGTTCAAAAAGAAACAGCCCTGCCTCAACAACAAGTTCGATCCATTTTAAATGGTGTTCTTGTTCAAGATAGGGATGCGAAATCAGAAACGAAGGAAGATTTGGTTGTTAAAACAACCAATGCCCCGAGTGAACAAGAAATCGCCGATTTATTGTTTGCCAATAAACTGGTGAAACATACGAAATCAAACACCATTATTTTAGCCAAAAACGGACAATTATTAGCAAGTGGGACTGGTCAAACTTCACGTGTTGACGCATTAAATCAAGCAATTCACAAAGCAAAAACCTTTGGCTTCGATTTAAAAGGTGCAGCCATGGCGAGTGATGCTTTTTTCCCTTTTCCGGATTGTGTTGAAATTGCACATTTGGAAGGAATTGATGCTGTAATTCAACCAGGTGGTTCTGTTAAAGATGAACTTTCCATCGATTATTGCAATAAACACGGAATGCGCATGGTATTTACAGGCGTTCGCCACTTTAAACATTAACTTTACATATATTTACATTAAATTGTAACCTTTTGTCCGAAACTCTCGAAAAAGGAACAACTTAATCACTAGTTGGAATCAACATGAAATTTTTTAGTTTTTTGACGCAAGAAATTGCGATTGACTTAGGGACGGCAAACACACTTATCATCTGGAATGACAAAGTCGTGGTTGACGAGCCGTCTATAGTAGCTAAAGACATTCAAACAGGCAAGGTAGTTGCCATTGGACGAAAGGCGCAACAGATGCACGGTAAAACTCACAAGTTAATCGAAACTGTTCGTCCATTGAAAGATGGTGTAATCGCCGATTTCCAAAGTGCTGAACAAATGATTCGTGGAATGATCAAAATGATCAATCCTGGAAAAAGCCTTTTCAATCCAACCTTACGAATGGTCATCTGTATTCCTTCAGGAATTACAGAGGTTGAAAAACGTGCCGTTCGTGACTCTGCAGAACATGCGGGTGCAAAAGAAGTTTATTTAATTCATGAACCGATGGCCGCAGCTATTGGTATCGGAATTGACGTAGAAGAACCAATGGGGAATATGATCATCGACATCGGTGGTGGTACATCCGAAATTGCTGTCATTGCCTTAGGAGGAATTGTTTGTGACAAATCCATTCGCATCGCTGGGGATGACTTTACAAGTGATATTGAAGAATACATGCGTCGTCAACACAACATTCTTGTTGGTGAACGTACAGCAGAGCAAATTAAAATTGAAGTAGGAGCAGCTTTACCGGAACTTGACAATCCGCCGCCAGATTTTGCCGTAAGAGGACGAGATTTGATGACTGGTATTCCAAAAGAAATCTTGGTTTCATATGTAGAAATAGCTCACGCTCTTGACAAAACGATTTCTAAAATTGAGGAAGCGATTTTAAGTGCATTGGAGTTAACTCCGCCTGAACTTTCTGCTGATATCTACAAAACAGGTATTTACTTAGCTGGTGGTGGTTCTATGTTACGTGGATTAGATAAGCGTATTTCTGCCAAAACGAAATTACCAGTTCACATTGCTGAAGATCCACTTCGTGCTGTTGCAAGAGGAACAAGTATCGCATTGAAAAACATCGATAAATACCAGTTCTTAATTAGAGACTAATTAGAACATTACGACATAAAAAAAGGGCTGTTTTCACAGCCCTTTTTTATTTCCATTCGGATTTACTTCAAAATATCCAATGCCATTTCAATTTCTAATTGGATTTTATCCGTGAGTTCCTTGTAAGCGCTTCCCGTCGCTGGACCACTGTATCCCGTGTGTACATGAAGTACTTTTCCATCCTTGCCAATGATTATCGTCGTTGGAAAACTCATGATGCCATTTAACATCGGAAATTGAGCTGAGGCGACTTCTTTCGAGGACTTTCCAGCAAGCACTAAATCGTATTCCATTCCTATTTTTTTCTTGAATGCTTTCAGTTTTTTACGCGTTTGTTTTTCATCCGTTCCCACTTCATAGGCCAAGGCGACGATTTCAAGTCCTAATTGCTCATAACCTTTGTACAATTGATTCATGAATTGAACCTCATCCAAACAATTCGGACACCACGTTCCCATGATTTGCAAAACGACGACCTTCCCTTCCTTTGGTTTAAGCGAAAAGGCTTTCCCATTCAATTGAACCATATCAGAAGTCTTGACCTTTTGGTCATTTACGACGTAAGTCAACACTGATTCATTTCTCAACTTTGCTTCTGGATTACGAACCGCCATCCAATCTGTAACATAAGAAACTCCACTGTAAAATTTTCCTTTTAAGGTATCTGACTGTAATTCTGCCTCGAACATCATTGCCCACGAACCATTAAAGGTGGACATAGAAAAATTTTGTCCAGATCTGTTTCCAGCTAAAAAACGATAATCTCCTGTTTCGGTTAAAAAAGTACCGGCAATTTCTGTGTCCTTGCCTGCCTTGAAAATTCCAATTGCTTTTTCTTCGTCTTTCGTTCCAGGTTGAAAAGTGACTTCCCAAGTCCCATCGAAAAGCGACTGTACAGGTTTCGTTGGATGCATTTGAGGGAATCTTTGTGCCACATTCCAGGTTAAGGTCAAGGGAATTTTTTGTTGCACTTTTTTATTGTAATTAATCCAATATCCACGTGCTGACTCGCCATTTTGCTCCAATTTGAAAATGACCTCGGCGTCTTGAATCGGAAAGTGTAAATAAATGCTGTCCTTTTTAGAGTGACTAATCATCAAAATTTCTTCTAAATCATTCACTACAAAGATCTTTTTGCCTTCCTTTTCTACGTTTAATTGGAAGGGGATGAAAAGGCGATCATTCATAGCTAACTCGCCTTGCCACATGCCTGTTTTCATTTTTACCTTAGCGAAAGATACGGTAGACATAAAGATGAAAATTATAGATAAAAAGGATTTCATATTCATTTGTTTAAGCAAACGAAAATACGTTAATTCGTATGAATTTTACTGCGGCATGCAACTTTTTTAAACGAAACGCAGTCAAACAAATCGAGCATGGAGGAAATTGCATTAATTAAACAGTGTATTGAAGGGAATCCAAAAGCTCAAAAAGCGTTGTTTGACATGTTTGCCCCTAAAATGTTTTCCGTTTGTCTGCGATACGTCAAAGACAAAATGCGTGCAGAGGACGTTCTACAGGATGCTTTAGTAAAAGTCTATTCAAAACTTCCAGAATATAAATTCGAAGGAGTATTTGAAGGATGGATTCGTCGCATAGTCGTCAACACCTGCTTGGATCAATTGCGAAAGGACAAAAAACTACTCAAAGAAATTCAAGTTGAAGAAGTATCCTACCGCATTGAACAACATGAGTTCATTGTAGAGAAATTAATGGCGGATGATTTGATGAAATTAGTCCAATCTATGCCAGATGGATACCGTGTTGTATTTAACATGTTTGCCATCGAAGGATTTTCTCACCAAGAAATTGCTACAGCATTAGGAATTACAGAAAGCACCTCAAAATCACAGTATTTGAGAGCAAGGGCATACTTGAAAGACCGTATAGAAAAAAGATAACATGGAAGAAAAAGATTTCATAAAAGAATTGTTTCAAGAGAAATTGGCACAACACCAGTCGCCAGTGAGTCCAGAATTATGGACTTCCGTTTCATCTTCCATTACTTCAGGAACAACTGTGGTTAGTAGCGGATTATCTATTTTAACAAAATCGATCATTGGTGGATTAAGTGCTGCTGCGGTTATTGGTGGTGTCTGGATGTTGACACATCAAACAACATCATCCACAAAAACGGAGAACTCTAAAGAAATCGACAAAACATCGATTCAAACCAAATCAAATGATCAAAAAGCAGCAATAAAATCCATATCAAAACCAGCTAAAATCTATGAACACGTATTCTTGATTCCAGAAATCCCTCAAGAGGACAATGGTCCTAGCTTTGGCCCTGGAATTCTACACAGCGGTAGCGCGTCTTGCGGTCCTGG
>CALQBB020000103.1 GCA_943328715.2 Polynucleobacter meluiroseus
ACTCATTGAAAGAAACCTCATCAGATAAATTTTTCATTAAGAAAATTCCTCTTCCATTTTCTTTCAATATATTCTCTGGAGCCGTGGGGTCTGGAAGATTATTATAATCGAAACCTTTACCTTGATCTTTAATTTTGAAGCAGAAAGAATCAGAAGAATCACCTACTGCAACAGCTATAGATAAAGAACTATCTTGGTCATTTCCATGACAAATAGCATTATTCACTGCTTCAGTGACTGCAATCAACACGTTTCCAAACGCATCTTCCTGAAAACCAACGGTTTGGCACACTTTATCGACTAAATTCTCAACATCCACAAGTGACTGGTAGTCGGCCGGTAATGTTATTTCCTCAATTATATTAAATCCTTCTTTCATATCAAGTATTACAGGACAAAGTCATTAGTTTAAGTTGAAATATTGATTTGCTCTTTCCTTGTAATACAATCTAAGGGAAGGATCAGCGCTCTTCAATAATTCTATTTCCTTTAATTTGGTTTTGTTATACTCATCAAATCGGATTTTGTTACTTGAATCTACATCTTTTCCTGATTTAGATTCTCTTTTCTCTTCATAACCTCTTTCCATCATTGCTTTTTCACTTTCCAACAACCTTGTCAATATTTCTTTTTGACGGTTAATTAAGTCTTTATTGATGTTACGGTTAATAATGCTTTTCTCTTGTTCTTCTAATTCTTTTATCAAAGGATTCAATTGATTACCTAATCCTTTGCCGTCTTTATTCATTTCATTTCTTAGCTGCTCTAAGCGTTGACGAATTGCTGTTTGTTCAGCTGCCATTTTCGCCATTTCTTTATTACCTAATCCAAGCATATTTTGACCTGAATTACCCGGACTCGATCCAGGTTGACTTCCTGGTTTATTTCCCGGTTTGTCTCCCGGTTTATCACCACCTGGATTCGGCCCTTTTTGCATCTGTTCCAACTGCTTTTTAAGCATTTCTTTCATGTCACCTGTTGACATTGACTGTCCTGGTTTTGGGCGTCCTTTTCCAGGATTATTACAGCTTCCTGATCCTGACATTTCAGACTGCATTTGACTCTGCATGCTTTGTAATGCTTCATTTAATAACAAAGCTAAATTGTTATAAGAAGTCATTACCAACTGCTGGTGTTTATTTAGATCCTTTTTACGGTGATCATCAATATCTTCGACCGAAAGACGTTGATTAGATTCAATTGCATTGAATTCTTTATCAATGAAAGAAGCTATTTTTGGTTGACGTTTCGCTAAAGCTAATAAACTGTCCTTTACAATTTTTGTTTCGTCAATAATCCGCTGTTGTCGTCTACCTAACTTACGGTATAGAGGATCCAAAGTTGTTACTTTAGAGAATTTATACATTAAGGCTTCTTGATCGAAACTTAAAGTCATCAAACTTTCTAATATGTTACGAAGAGATTTCATATCCTCTTCTTGTTCCTTTTTATTCGCTTGCTGTTGTTTGGCGTTTAATTGATTTGCCATCGAATTCATTCCCTCGGAAGCAGACTTTTGTTTTTCTCCAGCCTTTTTATCTTTACCCTGTTCTAAAGATTCCTTTGCATCGTTTAGATCTTCACTTACTTGTTCTTCCAACTGATCTAGATCTCCCAAATCCATGGGTTTATCTAATTCCTTGTTTAATTCATCTAATTTTTGAAGGTCTTTTTTCAGTTCATCAAACTTCTTGTTTAACTCCTCCTGCTTTTTAGCTAATTCCTCTTTGCTTAATTCTTCCTTGTTTTGATCACGAAGTTCATCTTGCTCTTTAGCTAAATCCTTTAATTCTTTCTCTACATCATCAATACGCTCGTTTAGCTGCATTTTCTTTAACATCTCAAGGCTTCTATCCAATTGCTTTTTCATATCCTCACTGGATTGATTAAGCTCTTCCATTTTTTCCTTTACCTGTTCTTTATCGTTTTGTTGAAGTAGTTTTTCAAGATCCTCTAATAATTTCTTTAGTTCATCATCCATCAGTTCCTCCAAGAGTTTTTCAATCATCTCTTGTTTCTCCATTAATTCTTTATCCATTGGAGAGAGTTGATTCTTCTCTTCCAAACTTTTATCCATTTCATTTTGGATTTTCTCTAATGATTCTAATAGCGTGGACTGTTCTTCTTTTAGTTGCTGAACTTTATTCAATTTATTCCAGTCAGAAGACTTGGAATTCATTGTCTCTTTTTTTAATTGAGTGATGTTTTTCTGAAACTCTTGCGTCTTTTTTAATAATTGATCTAATTCTTCCTTTGTTTGATTTTGATCTTCTTGTCTGGAATCATTCAACTCTTCTAGCGTAGGAAGTTCATAAGTAAACAACTGACTTTTAGCAGCTTTACTACCATTTACGCCATCGTTATCGTATACAACAAAATAATATTCAATTTTGTCGTTCAATTGGACATCCTCTCTTTTAAAATCAACAGCAAACGTAAAATTCATTTGTGATCCTGCTACCTGTTGAACAGGCATTCTCACTTCTTTATTTTTTCCATTCTCACGAATGATTTTATATACGAATTGTAGGGACTTTAATCCATAATCATCCGAAGTAATTCCTTTAAAATACTTAAGTCCTTCAGAAATAGAATCTGTTTGCTCCGCAACCTCAATCGATGGAAACGCATCTTTTATGATATTCATTTTATATTGAACGGTATCATTATGATGATTGAAACGATTCTCTAATACGAATTTCAATACCTTATCCTCCTTACATAATTGTTTATATTTAAAAGATTCCTCTTTAAAAACGGACTTAAGTTGATTCCATAAAACACTTGTTTTAATGGTATTTTTAGTTCGAATACGCCACTCTACTTGTGTACCTTCCGGTAGAGTTAAATCTCCAACATTTTCAATGACTTCATTTTCTTTTCCGAGGTAAGAAGGATAAGAGCAAAATGCTTGAATACTTCCAATCAAAGATTTCCCGATAACATTCAAATGGTATTTATCACTATCAAATTCGTTGGTAGTAAAATAAAAGGCTGCATTTTTTTTAGGTTTATTTATACTTCCAACAAACGTATTTTTGGTTTTACGAAGTAATAAAAATTTACCCTGGTCACTGATAATAAAAACTTGATTTGGTAATTCCTTTTTCCCAGTTGAAGATTCAATCGGAATAATATCTAACTCAATAGGAAAATCAGCACCTTCTTCTACTGTTAAGTTTTTTCCTTTCAATACAAATTGAAAGGGAGCGCGTTCTTTAAAAACCTTATTGTAGTAAACAACATGTTCGGTACCTTGGGTAATGATAGATGGAATGAAAATAGCTATTCCAATAAAACACATAAATAAAGGAACTAAGAACTTTAAATATTTTTTATTTTCCTCAATACGAACAGCATTTTTAAATGGAATGACACTCAATTCAGAGGATCGTTGGTTCACGCTAGCTCTCAATAATTCAATATTCCCTTCCTGATGAATTAAATCGTTTTGTAGTTGCAGTGTGTTTTTTAATCGATCTGAGATGGATGGAAAAAAAGAGCCAATGATTTCTGCTGCTTGAATTCTACTAATTTGTTTTCCAAATGAAATTAATTTAGAAACTGGTATCAAAATGAATCGAAAACACACGAAAGCATTTAATCCAATAAAACCGAAAAATAAGATTGCTCGAACAACTGAATTAAACCTTCCAAAATATTCGAATGTGGTCGCAAATAAAAAGGAAAATAAAAAAATTACAAAAAACAGCAAAAGTCCACGAACCATTTGATTCTTATAGTACTTTCGTATAAAAGCATCTATCTGACCAATAAGAGTGTCGAAGCTATTTTTCATGAGATAAAAGTATTCAAGATTTTGATACAGGACAAATTTAAGAGCCTTAACTTAGTTATATATAATATATTTCTTTTTAAAGATTATTTAAAGAATTTATTACTCTTATTAAGGATGTTCATATGTGTAAAAGTTTTAACACAAAATTTTGTTTTACCGTTTTTAACAATTTAAACCACGTAACACACAAGTTATATTTATCTATTTACTAGAAAATCAATAAGTTACGTTGTTATAAACAAAAAGAAGATTTAATACATTGTTTATAATAAAAGCTGTTTTTCTTACATAATTTCGTTTATAACCATAGTGATATCAAAGGGTAACTTGTCCAAACTTTTCGTGTTTAATTCAAAAAAAGGTGCAATTAGAATATTCTTTCAATAAAGCAAGATAAACTTTTGAGTTCTTATACACCGCTATTCACAATTTAGCAATACATATCGTGTATAAGTAGCTTTTAACATTTGAGTAAAATAAGGGCTTTCATGTTTACTAAAAATCTAAATAGTTAATAACTAGAGCTATTTGTGAATAGTGTTTACCTTTGTAATCTAAAATATACAGAGATGATTATTCCAATAGGTTGTGACCACGCAGGATTTAAAACAAAAGAACTTATCATTAAACACCTCACAAATAAAGGATTAGAGGTAAAGGATTTTGGTTGTTATTCGGAGGAAAGTATTGATTATCCTGATTATGCGCACCCAGTTGCCCAAATGGTGGAAGAAAACCCAGGTATGATAGGGATTCTGCTATGTGGTTCTGGTAACGGAATCAATATGACCGCTAATAAACACGAAGGTATTCGAAGTGCATTATGCTGGGAAACTGAAATTGCTAAATTAGCTCGCTCACACAATGATGCGAACATCATCGCTATTCCTGCGCGTTTTGTCTCTGAAGAACTAGCCTTGGAAATGGTGGATGCGTTTTTAGAAACAACTTTCGAAGGAGGAAGACATCAAAATAGAATCAATAAGATTCCTTGTTAATTTGTGCTAATACGTATTTCTACGCGTCTATTTGCTTCTTTTTCTTCCTCGGTTTGAGGATCTTTGAAAATAGGTTTGGTGTTTCCAAATCCAATAGCTTTTAACCTTTTAGAGTCCACACCACCATCAACTAAA
>CALQBB020000104.1 GCA_943328715.2 Polynucleobacter meluiroseus
CATCAGTACCAAAATGGTATTGGATGCCATGTTGTCAAAAGGATTTCAACTCGAAGAAATAGAAAGTTTAGCAAAGGAATTGTGTTGGAGGGATTACTTCCAACGTGTGGCGCAGGTAAAGGACATACAGGAGGACCTGAAATTTCAACAGTACGATGTACTTCACAATGAAATCCCAAGTAACGTTGTTTCTGCTGAAACAGGAATTCAAGGAATTGACCAGGCGATTGGAGATTTGTATGCGCACGGATACATGCACAATCATGCGAGAATGTATACGGCATCCCTCATTTGTAATGTGGCAAAATCTCGTTGGAAACTACCGTCGAAATGGATGTATTACCATTTACTAGATGGAGATTTTGCGAGTAACGCATGCAGTTGGCAGTGGGTCGCTGGATCGAATAGCAGTAAGAAATACTATGCCAATCAAGAAAACATCAATCGGTATATGTCCACCCAACAACACGGGACCTTCATGGATCGAAGCTACGAGTCTTTTGAATCGATGACTGTACCGAAAGAATTGTCTGCGACACAAGTCACATCTTTCCCAGTGAATCTTCCCTCGCATGGCGCATTGAAAGTGGATAAGAATCTTCCTACTTTCTTGTATACGTATTACAACATGGATCCAACATGGCACCAAGGGATTGACTGCAACCGTATTTTATTGCTTGAACCTTCGTTTTTCGAACAGTATCCAGTTAGCGATAGTTGTCTTGATTTTTTAATGAAGTTGGGTGAGAATATTCCTGGAATTCAGGTTTACGTCGGTTCTTTTGATGAACTAATCAATGAATATGGATTTTCCAACTGTGTGTTCAAAGAACATCCATTAACCAAACATTTTCAAGGGAAATCCGAATCAAGGGATTGGATTTGTCCGGAAGTCACAGGACATTACCCTTCCTTTTTTGCCTATTGGAAACAAGTTAAAAAGCAATTAACCACTAATCTACCTACTGTATGATCCTAGATAGTGAAATCCTACAAACACAAGATAGTCGTTACCGCGCAACGCTCATCAATTCATTAGCTGGTGTGAAACAGGCTTTTTTGATTGGCAGTAAATCCACTTCGGGACATTCAAACTTGGCGATTTTTAATTCCCTCATTCACATTGGTGCGAATCCACCATTGTGGGGATTTTTGTGTCGTCCCGATACGGTAAAACGCGACACTCTTCAAAATATCTTGGAGACAAGTGAGTACTCATTCAATTTTGTCTCGCATTCGGATTCCGAGAAAGCACATCAAACGTCCGCAAAATATGCACAGGAAGAATCTGAATTTGTTGCGGTTGGATTCGAGGAACAATTCTACGAAGGATTTTCCGCTCCATTTGTAGCCGAGGCTCCAATCAAGATAGGAATGAAGTTCGTCGAGAAGGTAGACATTGCTATTAACGGAACGATACTCGTAATTGGAAGTATTTCCTTTATCGATATCGATGAAAAACTCATAGCGCCCGATGGATTTGTTCATTTGGATCAAGCCGAACTGCTCAATTGTTCGGGATTAGATGCCTATTACGAAACACGTCTCATTCATCGGTTATCTTATGCTAAAACAGATAAATGGCCGAGCAAACTATAGAAAAACAAGAAATTGTTGTTGTTTGGTTTAAGCGTGATTTGCGATTTACGGATCACGAGGCCTTGTTTCATGCACAAAAACAATCGCTTCCGATTTTGTTACTGTACTGCTTTGAACCTTCTGTCATGGAATACCACGATAGTGATGTTCGTCATTGGCGCTTTGTATATCAGTCTTTACGCGAAATGAATGAGAAACTGTCGGAGCTTGATTCACAGTTGTATTTGTTTCATTCTGAAGCGCTTCCTCTGTTTGACGCTTTGCAAGAATCGTACACCATTAAAACGATTCACTCACATCAAGAGGTGGGGAATAACTTGACTTTTCAGCGGGATAAATCCATTCAGAAGTTTTGTGACGAGCATCAAATTGTATGGAACGAGTATATACACAATGCGGTTCTGCGTGGCGGGGGTGCACGCTTGAATTGGGAAAAAAGATGGAAGTCTATTATGACACAACAACCCTTTCTAGTCTCAGAAACGGAGTGGAATATCTTGTCGCTTGATTCGGAAGTCTACTCGCAACTTAAAGGAGTGGAACTATCTACTGAAATCACCACCAATCATCCCAATTTTCAACCAGGAGGGGAGTCTTACGCTTGGAAATACTTAGATAGTTTTCTCAAAAAACGAAGCGTGAATTACGCCAATCATATTTCAAAACCGGCATTGAGTCGTAAAAGTTGCAGCCGTATTTCTCCGTATTTGAGTTACGGAAATATCAGCATGCGCATGGTTTATCAATATACGATGCAGCATTACAAAACGTCGACGCATAAACGTGCATTGACCCAATTCATTTCTCGATTGCATTGGCACTGTCATTTTATTCAAAAATTCGAGGATGAGTGTCGGATTGAGTTTGAACCGTTTAACCGAGCATACATCGGAAAAGAAAAAACAAGAAATGAAGCGTATATGGACGCTTGGCATTCGGCGAAAACAGGAATCCCCTTGATTGATGCTTGTTTGCGTTGTTTGATGGAAACGGGATACATCAACTTTCGAATGCGCGCGATGTTGGTGTCGTTTTACGTCTTTAATTTACGTCAGGACTGGAGAGAATTACATTTTCTTGCACGACTCTTTTTGGATTATGAACCAGGAATTCATTACCCGCAGATTCAAATGCAAGCTGGACTCACCGGAATCAACATCATTCGTATTTACAATCCAATTAAGAATTCTAAAAAGCATGATCCTAACGGGGAATTCATCCGAAAATGGGTGCCTGAATTGGCGGAAATCCCGGTCGAATTTATTCATGAACCTTGGTTATTAAGTGAGATGGAACAAACACTTTATTCGTTCAGAATAGGAATAAATTATCCTGCACCAATCGTTGACTTGGAAGAAACCCAACGAAGTTCGAGTGAAGAGGTGTGGTCCTTTCGGAAGGGATTAGCCGTAAAAGCGGACGCCAAACGCATTGTGAAAAAACACGTCAATCCGCGCAAATGAAACAACGAAAAAAGAGCGATTTACCGGAGAAAATCTGTCTGACTTGTCAGCGTCCCTTCACATGGAGAAAGAAATGGGAGAAAGTCTGGGATGAGGTAAAATATTGCAGCGATCGCTGTCGAACAACTAAAAATAACGCATGAAGGCAGGACTCATTTTTCCGCATCAACTCTTTGAAGAAAATTCTTTAGTGCTGGATTGCGATGTAATCTTTTTAGTGGAGGAACACTTGTACTTTCGACAATATCCTTTTCACAAAAGAAAAATCGCTTTCCACCGGAGCTCCATGAAGCAGTATGAAGCGTGGCTTTTGTTAAATGGAAAGAACGTAACATACATTTCAAGTACGGAAGAAATTTCGGATGTTCGCCTCCTGATTTCTCATGTAAAAACCAAAGGTATTTCAGACATTTTATACGTTGACACCATAGATTTCTTGCTAGAAAAACGCATCGCTCATGCGAGTCTAACCGAAGGAATTCAGATAACAAAATTACAGAGTCCGATGTTCTTAAATGACATCGACTCATTAGCTTCAAAATACGCCACTAAAAAGAAATTGTTTCAAGCGGATTTTTATAAGCAACAACGCATTCAACGCGGTGTTTTAGTAGAAGTAAATCAGTTACCAATGGGTGGAAAATGGTCCTTCGACGAGGAGAATCGTTCCAAGTTTCCCAAGAAAGGAATTGTCCCAGATTTAAATTCTCCAAGCATGGACGAACATGATTTAGAAGCCATGTCGTATACAGAAACTAATTTCTCATCAAATCCAGGGAAATCTGAAGGAAGGATTCATTATCCGACATCATTTGAAGGTGCAAAAGATTGGTTACATGCCTTTTTTGCAGATCGATTTGCAGATTTCGGCACCTACGAAGATGCCATTGTGAAGGATGAGTTGGTTTTGCATCACAGCGTATTGACTCCGATGCTAAACGTTGGACTTTTGACTCCTCAGTTTGTTCTAGACGAAGCACTGAATTTTGCAGCGAAGAATGATATTCCCATGAATTCACTGGAGGGATTTGTACGTCAAATCATGGGATGGCGAGAATTCATTCGCATGGTCTATGAACTAAAAGGAGTAGAGGAACGCACGCGAAATTATTGGGGATTTAAACGGAAGATTCCAGCGTCATTTTGGAATGGAACGACCGGAATTCCACCGATAGATAGCGTCATTAAGAAAGTACTTGAAACTGGTTATTGTCACCACATTGAGCGCTTGATGATTTTAGGAAATTTCATGTTGCTTTGCGAATTTGATCCCGATGAGGTTTATGAATGGTTCATGGTGTTCTTTATCGATGCGTATGATTGGGTAATGGTCCCGAATGTCTATGGCATGAGTCAATTCGCCGACGGAGGATTGATGTCCACCAAACCCTACATCAGTGGCAGCAATTATTTAATGAAAATGGGTAATTTCGAAAAAGGGGCTTGGCAAGCAACTTGGGATGGGCTTTTTTGGCATTTTATGGACAAACAACGAAACTTCTTTTTATCGAATCCACGTTTGGGAATGTTGATACATACTTTTGATAAAATGCCCTTGGAAAAACGCGAAGCACATTTGACCAACGCACAAAACTATTTGGAATCCTTGGATATCAACTAATTAAACGAACATGAAAACACAAGAACGTATAAACGAACTCATTCAATCACTTGGATTACTTGCCCATCCCGAAGGAGGATACTACAAGGAAACGTATCGAAGTATTGAAACGTTAGATGGCGAACAGTCTCTGATGACGTCTATTTTGTTTTTACTTACCTCCGAAAACGCTTCGAAATTCCACCGCATTCAAAGTGATGAACATTGGTATTTTCATGAAGGAAGTCCACTCATTGTTCACGTTATCGG
>CALQBB020000105.1 GCA_943328715.2 Polynucleobacter meluiroseus
CAGCTTCCTGCATCTAGCTCACCTTTCATGTTTCTCACCCATTTCGCAGGGGAAATTAAAATTCCAGAGTCTTTTGATCCAACCTCGGACATCACTGTCATGTCTTTGGACAACTCGTGGATCAGTTGACATTTTTCTTCATGAGGAATGATAATAGAACCATCAGAAACTTCAACAAGATCTAATTTGTATTTATCAATTACTTTTTTGTAATCGTTGAATTTACCGCGAGCGTAAAAAGCTTCGAATAGTGTCCCACCAAAGTACGGACGAATTCCAGCCTCTTTGTACATGGCGATTTTCTCCTCTAAATTTCTCGTCACATAAGACGTACCGAATCCAAACTTAACAATATCCGTTAAATGTCCAGATGCTTCAATGAAATGCTCTGTTTCGCGCAAGCCTAGGCCTTTGTCCATCATCATGGTCACGCCTTTAGATCTTGGCTTTTCGCTTCTTTTAGGAATGAAGGATAAATTAAAATTCATAATTATTCGGATAAATTTAAGAAATCATGATCATCCAATAACTTAGGATTGATTTCAAAGATTGTTTTTGCTTTGATGGAATCTTTTTCCAAGCAATGTGTAAATAAGCGAATGGCCTCCGAACGTTGTCCGAGTTGCCATTGTAAATTCACCTCTAGCACGTGAGCGATGCCGTTTTCTTTTTCACCCTCCAGAAAGGACTGCAATACATTGTACGCCTCTCTTGGGGACTCACTACTGATAAATTCTATGTAATCGGACAAGCATTCTTCATCCGCGGGATTTAATTCCAACGACTTTTCATAATGAAACTGCGTTTCCTCTCTTAATTCAAGCTTTTCGTATGCGCCAGCTAGGACATGGTAAATTCCCGCATTTTCCGGGTCGAAATCCAAAGCCTTTTGAATCAAAACGATTCCTTCGCGCGTGTTGCCTAATAAGTCCTCTACAATTCCAAGTCCCAACCACGCTTCTGGAAGCATTGGTTCCATTTCGATGCTTTTCTTGTAATAATGTTTGGATAAATCGAACTCATTTAATTGCTCGTATGCCTCACCGATGTAGCACATGGCCATAGCATCATCTCCATCGTGCTTTTGACACAATTCGAAATGTTCGATTGCTTTGTGGTATTTTTCGAGGGACAAATAAGAGTTTCCAATATTGAAATGCGCTGGACCAAATTCGTCATTAATCAAAATGGCATAGTCGTAAGCCCAAACAGCCTTCTCAAAATCTTCGAGCTTGCTGTAAGCATTTCCCAAGTTATACCAAGCTGTCGATGAGTACGGTTGCTCATCAATGAATTCGGTGTACGATTTAACCGCTTCCTGACTTTCACCCATTACATCGTAACATCTTCCCAGTTCGTACAAGGCGCTTTCGTTGTATTTATTGACGCGCAACGCTTCCTTTAAAACCTGAATTGCCTCGGGATACATGCGCATACGTTGAAATTCAATGGAAATATCCAAATAGATAAAGTCCGTTTCATTCGGTTCAGAAATATCGATTGCCAAATGAAAATACTTGATCGCGTTTTTGTGGTCTCTCAATTGAGAATACAGAGAAGCTTTGGTTAAAAACAACTCCGATGATGGTGTCATCGTTTTTTCAATGACATGCACCATTTCTAGGGCCTCATTCAAAATTCCAAGTCCGCCCAGGGATTGAGCTTTTCGCAATTGAAAAAGTGGATTGTAAGCAAATTGATACATTCCCAATTCTGAAGCTGCCTTCGCTTTTTGGTACTGTCCTTGCACGAGGTAATGATCGATGATATTCTCGATGCGGTCACTATCCATAAAATGCAATGTATTCCCTTGTAAGTGCGCCTCAAAGCGTTCGATATCTTCGATCAAACTGCCGTCTGCAAATTCTTCTTCGTCGTCATCGAACATGTATCCAATTTTTAGATAAAATTAAACCCTTTGACTCGAAAATAAAAAGGAAACAAAGTGCAGTTTTCAACAAAACGTCAATTTGTTAAAAACTCCTTACAGCGATGTATTCAACGCTCAAGTCAAGTAAGCGTCTTTTTTACACTAAGTTTGAATGAAAAGATGGAAAAGTTCCCATTAACAACCTCTTATTCAGCTAGTTATTCACTAAACTAGTAAAGCTAAAAAAGATATTAAAGTAATTCTTCAATAATGCGATCCATGGAGTAACCTTCTGCTTCGGCGCGGTAATTTCGAACGAGACGGTGACGAAGAATTGCTTTTGCAACTACTTTTACATCTTCGATATCCGGTGAATATTTACCACGAAGTGCCGCATGACACTTTGCACCAACGATTAAGTATTGAGAGGCACGTGGACCAGCACCCCAAGTAATGTAATCTTTGGTTAATTGCGTTGCCTCAGGAGCATTTACACGTGTTTTAGCAACCAATTTAACGGCGTATTCCAACACGTTATCAGCAACTGGAATGCGTCGCACCAACTCTTGGTATTCCATGATTTGCTCAGCGTTCAACAATTTCTGAAGACTTACTTTGTGATCCGAGGTTGTCGCTTTAACAATCGCCAATTCTTCTAGGTAAGATGGGTAATCTACCCAGATATTAAACATGAAACGATCTAACTGTGCTTCGGGAAGTGGGTATGTTCCCTCCTGTTCAATTGGATTCTGCGTCGCCAAAACAAAAAACGGAGCGGGCAAGTCGTATGTTTTACCAGCTGCCGTCACACGTCGCTCTTGCATCGCTTCAAGTAATGCTGATTGCGTTTTTGGAGGCGTACGGTTGATTTCATCCGCAAGAATGATGTTCGAGAACAAGGGTCCAGGAATAAATTTAAACTGCTTGCTTTCGTCCAAAATCTCCGATCCAACGATATCAGATGGCATTAAGTCCGGTGTAAACTGCACTCGGTTAAACGACAAACCTAAGGTTTCCGCGATGGTATTCACCAACAAGGTTTTCGCCAAGCCGGGCACACCGACCAACAAGCAATGTGCTCGTGAAAAAATAGCAATTAGCACTTGATCCACTACATCATCTTGACCGATAATGACTTTGTGAATTTCATTCTTCAGTGCATGATAATCTACAACAAGTTGATCAATTTTCTCTTTATCCGTCATCTTACTTATCGTTTGTTTTTATCCAATTATTTCTAAAATCACACGACTCGTATGATTTATCAATGCGCACATAGGCATTTCCAATTTTACTGTCCACCCAACTATCGATGGTTTTCTGTTTTTTGTCGTTTTCAGCAGCCAATTTAATTAAAGCATAATCATCATTCAAATTAGCAAGATGTGCAGGGAATCGCTCCGCCAGACGGACAATTCTCACCCCTTGTTTGCGCTCATAAATATCAATGTACATACTTGGTTGAGTCACATCTCCTTTATTCAAAGCATCTGTTAGGAGGTAAATTTGCTGATCGACTTCATTCAAATCTTCCATGTCCCAAAGTTGATCCCCAGAAATAGGATTAGTAATGATTCCTCTGTTTTGCTTGGTTAAATCATCATTGGAGAATCGCAATACAGCTTCATCCCAAGTAATTCGGTTTTCCTTTAACATGGCATAACACGAATCAATCTTCGTTGTTGCGATGCTACTGCTCTCCGCATTAAATTCTGGCATAATGAGGATATGCGAAACCGTATAATCATTTCCTTTTCGAGAAATGAGCTTTATGATGTGGTAACCATAAGTGGTTTCAACGATTTCCGATACTTCCCCAACTTTCAATTTGAACAGTGTTTCCTCAAATTGTGGAACCATCATTCCTTTTGTCGCTGATATTTTCCCACCTTGACTTGCACTTCCTGGATCTTGGGAGTGAATTCTTGCCATGGTCTCAAAGTTTTTACCCTTTGTTAAAATCAAGTTTCGAATTTCAGCCAATTGATCGAATGCTCTTTTTTTGTCTTCCTTAGTAATCACCGGATATTGAACAATCTGTTGAAAGCTTAATTTCATGTTTATGTATGGAATGCTGTCCTTCGGTAAGGAATTAAAATAAGCAGCCACCTCTTTCGGTGTAACTGTTATTTCTGATACAATTTTAGATTCCATCTCTTGAGCCAGTAAACGTTCCTTGATTTTTGCACGGAACTCCTCCTTGATTTGAGTGACTGATTTACCGTAATACGCTTCCAATTTATCTCTTCCTCCCATCTTAGATTCCAGGATACGAAGGCGATTTTCCATTTCGTAGTCTACCGTTTCGTCTTTGATGACTAAACTGTCCAACATGGCCTGGTTGATCAGTAACTCTTGAATCATGAGTTGCTCTAGTATCCCGCATTGCATAGCTTCAGTGACTTTCACTTGTCCTTGTTCAGCCTGCAACAACTGAGATTCGATATCCGATAAAAGAATGATATTGTCACCAACTTGAGCAACAATTTTATTCACCACCTTTGACGGCTGAGCAAAACTGTAGGCACTTACAAATATCCAGATTAACAGTGTGTATCCTTTCATCGTTTAGTTTCCGATTTGATAAAGCACCTCTTTATTGACTTTCACCGTATGCGCACTTTTCAATGATTCTAACCACGTTGACTCTAAGTAATTTTGGTAATCGGATGTCGCCATTCCCTTCGCCTCACTGAATTCCTTCAATCCTGGTTCCAAAACTGCGTTTACTTTCACTACATAAATTTTCCCTTCAAAATCATACGCTTGATTAACACCTTTGGACAAATTTCTATTTGCTAAGAATGGTGTTTGAGCGATGTCAAACTTATTCATTTTTACTTTTAAGTTCAACTCGGAATCTTTGTTAATGACATCCAACACATCTTTCGAATTGATGGTGTCATTTTTCAACATCGCAGCTACTTTCGTTGCAATTTCTTTGTTTAAACATTCGTAAACCGTAGCGTCTAATCGTTTTTGCCACGTGTATTTGGATTGATTTGCTGAGAAATATGCACGAAGTCCAGCAGTATCTTTCACCGCTTTGTTCC
>CALQBB020000106.1 GCA_943328715.2 Polynucleobacter meluiroseus
ACCAACTTGATTGGCGGGGTAACGGCAACAGATACTGTTGGAATCGATATTCCAAGTGGACAATTTCAAATTGGTGGTGTGTTTGCTGGATTAACGTTCTTGCCCGATGGAGCAGGACAAACATATTCCTCAGTAGTACCGATGTCCGGATTTGATTCAACAGCAGTAATCACTTCTGCAAATGATTTTGATGAATTGTGTATTGACATCGAACACTCGTATATCGGGGATATTGAAATTGCTTTGACTTGTCCGAATGGAACAACCGTCTCACTGATGAATGCGTACAATCAAACACCATTTGGTTGGAATGAATTAGTCCCAGGTGGTTGTGGAAACGGAATCGGAACGTTCCTTGGAAATGACACCAATATTGACGGAGGAAATCCAGGGACACCTGTTTGGACCTACTGTTTCTCGCCAACAAATGCTACACTAGGAACCATTTGTGCGGAAGAAGCCTTAGGCAATACTGTCATCAATTCCTATGGATTTCCTTCTATGAATCCAAATGGTGTGTATTTGCCTGATGGTGATTTCAATCAATTTGCAGGATGTCCAATTAATGGACCATGGACCATTTCGGTTCAAGATAACCAAGGGATTGATGATGGATACATTTTCCAATGGGCGATTTATTTCAATGCGTCATTGTATCCAGAATCCGAAGGATATCAAAACATTGTGATGGGAGATTTTTGGACAACAGATCCAACCATTATTTCCGGACAGACAGATACCTTAATTGTGATTCAACCAAGTGTTACAGGAAATACCAACTATACGTACAATGTTACAGACAACTTTGGTTGTCAGTATGACACGACAGTAACGCTTTTTGTATTACCAACTCCTGTCATTTTCGACGATACCATCGCCTGTAACTACGCCTACCAGGTTCAAAATACCATTTCTTACAGTGGCGGTGTTTGGGCATGTGCAGATACTTCTGTTCACTTTTTACCAAATAACGCGTTCGACAACCCTATCATTAATACCATGCAGGTTGGTGGAATTTACGATGTGATGTACATCGATAATTCATGTAACGACACCATTATTTCTCAAATTGAATTTCCACCATACATCTATACGGAGTTGTTAGATACTGCGATTTGTAAAAATGCCAATTTTGAATTGTATCCACTAATGGTGAATTCTCAACCATTACAAGCAGGATACAATCCATTGCAGACATTCGTTTGGGGCGACGGCTCAACTGTAGTTCCACGCATTGTGAATCAACCTGGAGATTATCCATTCTTCTTATCAAACGTTTGTTACACGGTTTCCGATATCGCTACAATTACCATAAAGCCCTGTGACATTACAGCGCCTAATATCATCTCTCTTTCCTCACAAGCGGGCAATGAAACCTTCTATGTGAATTATGAAGGAATTGCTGAATTTCAGTGCTACATCCTCAATCGTTGGGGAAATGTGATTTATGAATATACTGATCCTTCTGGACATTGGGATGGGAAAACAAGTTCTGGAGACATCGTAGAGGAAGGAACCTATTTTTATCGTATTGATGCCGTTTTTGAAGGTGGAGAAAAGATACAAAAACACGGATTTGTCGTTGTGAAATACTAGGATTGACTACTTTTGTTCAAAATTGAACAACTATGTCAGATTTGACTTTCGCACAAGAAATCCAAGAAGGAATTCCAACGTATGTTCCCACAGAAAAATCTTGGGATTCAAACGTCAACCATGCGCCAAAACGCAAGGACATTCTATCAAAGGAAGAAAAGAAATTAGCCATTGCAAATGCATTGCGCTATTTCCCGAAAGAACAACATGCTGAATTAGCAAAAGATTTTGTTGCTGAGCTGAATACCTACGGACGCGTTTACATGCACCGTTATCGCCCAACATACCCCATCTTTGCTCGTCCAATTTCTGAATATCCAGGAAAATCACTTCAGGCGCGTGCCATCATGTTGATGATTCAAAATAACTTGGATCATGCTGTAGCGCAACACCCTCATGAACTCATTACGTATGGTGGAAATGGTGCTGTATTCCAAAATTGGATTCAATACCGCTTAACCATGAAGTATTTGTCGGAAATGACGGACGAACAAACGTTAGTGATGTACTCTGGACATCCAATGGGATTGTTCCCTTCGCATAAAAATGCACCTAGAGTTGTCGTGACAAACGGAATGATGATTCCAAATTACTCCAAACCAGATGATTGGGAGAAATTTAATGCACTCGGTGTTACACAATACGGACAAATGACTGCGGGATCATACATGTACATTGGTCCACAAGGAATTGTTCATGGCACCACAATCACTGTTCTAAATGCTGTTCGTCGATTGGCTAAAAACTGCGATGATATCAAAGGAAAATTATTCTTAACCGCTGGACTCGGTGGAATGTCAGGTGCGCAACCGAAGGCTGGAAATATTGCTGGAGTCATATCAGTAACAGCTGAAGTGAATCCCAAAGCTGCAAAAACGCGACATGAACAAGGTTGGGTTGATGAAATAATTTCCGATTTAGATGAATTGTCTGCACGCGTTAAAAAGGCACAGGAAGCCAAAGAAGTCGTTTCGATTGCCTACCTCGGGAATGTTGTGGATGTTTGGGAGAAATTTGATGAAACAGGTGTCCATGTGGATTTAGGTTCGGATCAAACCTCCCTTCACAATCCATGGGCTGGAGGATATTATCCTGCAGGACTCACGTTTGAGGAGTCCAACGAAATGATGGCGAATGATCCGGACAAATTCAAGGAATATGTTCAAGAAAGTTTGCGACGTCACGCTGCTTCCGTTAATAAGCACACAGAAAGAGGCACGTATTTCTTCGATTACGGAAACGCGTTTTTATTAGAGTCTTCTCGCGCTGGAGGAGATGTGATGGCAGAAAACCACATTGATTTCAAGTATCCTTCTTACATCCAAGATATTTTAGGCCCTATGTGCTTCGATTATGGATTTGGTCCGTTTAGATGGGTTTGCGCCTCAGGCGACTCAATTGATTTAGAAAAAACCGATGCAATCGCATGCCGAGTTTTAGAAGAAATGATGCTGCATAGTCCGGTTGAAATCCAACAACAAATGGCGGATAATATTCAGTGGATCAAAGGAGCACAAGAAAATAAAATGGTGGTAGGGTCACAGGCACGAATCCTTTATGCTGATGCAGAGGGAAGAATGCGTATTGCGGAAGCCTTCAATCAAGCCATTTCGCGTGGAGAAATAGGACCCGTTATCTTAGGCCGAGATCACCACGATGTTTCTGGAACCGATTCTCCATACCGTGAAACATCCAATATTTACGATGGATCCCGATTTACCGCAGATATGGCCATTCAAAATGTGATTGGTGATAGTTTCCGTGGCGCAACGTGGGTTTCCATTCACAATGGAGGCGGTGTTGGATGGGGAGAGGTTATCAACGGTGGATTTGGCATGCTCTTGGACGGCAGCTCAGATGCGGATCGAAATTTAAAAATGATGTTGCATTGGGATGTGAACAATGGCATTGCTCGACGCAATTGGGCAAGAAACGAAAATGCTATTTTCGCTATCAAACGTGCGATGGAAATTGAACCAAACCTAAAAGTAACCTTACCGAATTTGGTCGACAATCAATTGTTGGAGGATATCTTTTAAGGCCTAAAAGCTTCTTCTAGAAAGCGTCCTTTACTCGTTGGCATATCGAAGTGAAGCAGCGTGGAAATTGTTTTCGAAATATCGATTAACTCGCCTTCTTTTTTGATTAACAATCCCTTCGGTGTATCTGGACCAAGAACTAATAGTGAAATGTGTCTACATCCTTCACAGCGGTCACCATGGTTTACAAATCCTGATTTTACTCCGTCTAGGTGTCTTCCGTGGTCATTCGTGATAAACAAAGTCGTTTGATTTTTCATCAATGGATTCGATTGAATCATTGCCCATAAACTTGCTGCGTAGGCATCACATGCCGTGATTGATTGTTGGTATTTTTCCCAGTTGTTCGCGTGTCCGTAGACATCTACTGCTAATAAATTAATCAGCATCACGTGAGGTGCATCAGGACTTGTAACCAACTCGGTCACTTTTGCAAACGTTTTTTCATCTTTCCCGTACCCTAATCCATTTCCGTTAGGACCACAATAAGTAGTGGCCAAAAACTGATCATGCCATTTCTTATTTTCCGTATTTGCCAACACATCTAACTTTCCTTTGCTTGCAACAATGTAGGCATCATTTTTTGCAGCTCCTGTCGACTTCAGATAATACTGAAATAATGAAGGGTTTTTAGGCAAGTTTGTCCCTGAATTCGAAATGCGTTGATAAACTCCTGTAGCAATAGCTGTGTGTCCAGGAACAGTGTAGGTGACACCTTTGTTTTTGAAATCCTCGTAAAACGCTCCTTGATAACGGAGTGAGTCACATAACACAGGACTTAAACGGCAGGAAGTATCGCCATACGTTTCACTGTAACGTGGTCCGTCAATGACTAAAATCACTACATACTTTGTTCGATAGGAACTGTTTCCTTGCTGAGCGAAAAGTGTGGACCCAAGAAGTAAAAAAACGAATGCTGCAATGTGATTTTTCATACTTCAAAAATACGCATTATCATCAGTCTTTTTTCAGACGCACACGCTATTTATCTTTTAAATCAACAATGGCGACTGGCTTATTCTCTATGAAGGACGAATACGAATAACTTCTCTTTACAGCGTTATTTTCAGTTTCTCTTTGAATGAACGACCTCAAATTTCTTTTTCCACTTTAAAACTTGTTTTTCAAGAAGCTCGTATACAATTGCTGAAATGAGAATAGAAAGGAAAATATTTAAAAAGAAATACAAATACATGTTTGTAGAACCCCATTGATACATAAAACGGATAACAACGAT